>JACCVK010000338.1 GCA_013698195.1 Actinomycetota bacterium
AGTCGGACCCTGCGGCGCGCGCGACGAGCGCTCGCACGAGCACTTGCGACCAATCGCGGTCGTATGCGCCGGCGTTCATGCCCACTCCACCTCCCGCCGTTCCGGGAATCGCACACGCGAACTCGAAGCCGCCGAGCCCGGCAACGCGGGCTCGATGGAGGCAGACCGCGTTCGTCGCTCCTCCGCCCGCGACCAGGACACTCCCGCGAGCCTCGACCGCCGCCAGCTCGCCCTCGAGCCGGATCACGACCGCCTCGACCCCCTCGTCTGCCGCGAGCAGGTTCGACCCGAGACCGACGACGGCGACGGCCAACCCCTCGCGCTCCGCATAGGCGAGTGCCTCGTTCAGCTCGTCGTGAGAGCGCGGCCTGGCTAATGCTCGGGCGGGGCCTCCGGTGCCGATGGTCGTCAGGCGCGCGAGCGGTGCGCCATGCTCGAGGTTCATCGGTTCTCGAGCCCCTCGACGATCGAACGGGCGATACGCCAGGGCTCGCCGACGCCGAGCGTGACGACGAGGTCTCCGGGCCGCACCCAGGACAGGGCGAGCGCGGCTGCATCGGTGAGGTTTACTGCCCAACCCCGTCTCACTCCCGCCGGCACCTTGTCGAGCACGAGCTTCCCAGTCACGCCGGGGCGCGGTGCGTCTCGTCCTCCGATCACGTCGGTGACGATCGCTCCGTCGGCGAGACCAAGCGCAGCGCCCAGCTCGTGTGCGAGTTGTCGCGTTCGCTCGTATACGTGTGGCTGGTAGACGGCGAGTAGCCGGCGCTCGGTCTCGATACGCGCCGTCTCGAGCGTGGCCGCAATCTCGGTCGGGTTGTGTGCGTAGTCGTCGAAGACACGGACTCCGCCGACGTCGCCGACGAGCTCGAAGCGGCGCCCGACCCCGGAAAAGCGCGCGAGCGCGGCCTCTGCGTCGACGCGGTCGATTCCCGCGAGCTCGAGCGCCGCGAGTGCCGCCGCCGCATTTCGGCGGTTGTGCGCGCCGGGAACCGACAGCTCGCCGTCGAAGGACGCGAGCTCGGGCCCGCGTACCACCGCAGGAACCTCCGCGAGCCAGCTCTCGAAGAAACGATCGAGCTCATTCGCCGATGCAAACGTCGCATGGTGGTCGAGCTCGACGTTCGTGAGCACGGCGATCTCAGGCCGGAGGAATGCAATCGAGCGGTCGGACTCGTCTCCCTCGACAACGAGCCAGCCCGCACCGACGCCCGCGTTTCCACCGAGTTGCGGGACGACCCCGCCAACGATCCAAGACGGCTCGGCGCCGAGCTCGCGGAGGACGAACGCGATCATCGCCGCGGTCGTGGTCTTGCCATGGGCGCCGCCCACGACGATCGCTCGCCGCAACGACACGAGCTCGGCGAGGAAGTCGGCACGGGTCCGACCTTCGAGGCGACCGGTGTGCGCGCTCGAGACGACGATCTCGAAACCGTCAGGCGGCCGCGGGTCGCCGCCCACGTCGATCTCGACGCCTGCGAGCGTGTCCATGAAGATCGTCTCGCGAAGATCCCAGCCGCGCACCTCCGCGCCCCAGGCGCGAGCGACGTTCGCGTAGGCGGAGAGGCCAGCGCCACCGATGCCGACGAAGTAGATGCGACGGCCCGCGAGAGGCGTGTCGCTCATACCTGCGTGCCCCGGCGCGCCGACGCAAGCCGCACGAGCTCGTCCGCGATCTCGATGGCGGCGTCCGGTCGCGCGAGCGCTTGCATCGCGCCACTCATGCGGCGCAGCCGCTCCCGGTCGGCCAGAAGCTCCGAGACGAGTGTCGTCACGCGCCCGAGCTCCTCCTGTGGGACGACGATCGCACCTCCTCCCCGCTCGAAGTGAAGTGCGTTCAGCCGCTGGTGGTCGCCCGTCGCGTGCGGGTAGGGGACGAGAATGGTCGGCGTGCCCGTCGCGGCGAGCTCCCAGACGGTGCCGCCCGCGCGTGAGATCGCGAGATCGGGGGCCGCGAGTGCCTCGCCGAACCGCCGGGCGGTTGCGAGCAGCACGTAGTCGCTCCTCGTCACCTTCGCGCGGAGAGCCGCATAGTCGCGCTCCCCTGCGATGTGCAGCAGCGCCGGCCCCGCGTCCCCGTACGTCTCGACCACGAACTCGTTGAGCGCCTGTGCCCCCGCGAGGCCGCCGAACACGGCGAGCACCGGTCGATCTTGCGGAAGCCCCAGCGCGTCCCGGCTTGCCGCGCGCTCGGCGCCGAGATGATCGCGCGGGATCGGCCGACCGACCACCCTGTACTTCGATCCATCCCGGCCCGGGATCTCGTAGGCAAGAAACACGCGGCGGGCCAGAGGCGCCGCGAGCCTGTTGGCGAGACCGAGGTGTGCGTCAGCCTCTGTCAGCGCGGCAGGCACTCCTCTTATTCGCGCAGCCAGCACCATCGGTCCCGCGACATATCCGCCGCCTCCGAGAACCACGTCGGGCGAGCGACGCCTGAGGATTCGTAGACACGCGAACGGAGCGCGGGCGGCTCTCACCAGCGCGCGCAGCAACCCGAATCCGAGCCGACGCGGGAAGCCCGAGATCGAGAACGTGTCGAGCTCGAACCCAGCCTCAGGAACGAGCCGCGACTCGACGCGGTCGGGCGACCCGGCGAAGGTCACCTTGACCCCGCGGTCGCGCAGTGCTTCTGCGACTGCGAGAGCCGGCCGAACGTGGCCTGCGGTCCCGCCGGCCGCGATCAGGCACACGAGCTTGGACGACCCGCTCATTCACGGCGATGTTAAGGAGAATGCCCACCGCTGCGAGCAGGACGACGAGGCTCGATCCGCCGTACGAGACGAACGGGAGCGGGATGCCGGTCAGGGGCGCGATGCCAAGGACTGCAGCGAGATTGATTGCCGCCTGACCGCAGACGAGCGCCGTCAGCCCCGCCGCGAGCAGCTTCCCGAACGGATCGCGGCAACGCAGCGCGATGCGGAATCCCGCGTAGCCGAACGCGGCGAAGGCGCCGATCACGAGCACCGAGCCGACCAGGCCAAGCTCTTCACCGACGACGGCGAAGATCATGTCCGTGTGCGCCTCGGGGAGATAGAGCGTCTTCTGAGGCCCCTCGCCGAGGCCGACTCCCGTGAAGCCGCCCGATCCGATGCCGATCATCGCCTGGATGATCTGAAACCCGGAGTTCTGGGCGTCGCTCCAGGGATCGAGGAAGCTGAAGACACGGGCGCGCCGGTACGGCTCCGCCCAGATCGCGACCAAACCGACCGCGGCAACACCGAGCGCTGCGACCGTCAGCAGGCGCATCGGCACCCCTGCGACGAGGAGCACCGCGAGCATCATCACGCACAGGGAGACGGTCGTCCCGAGATCGGGCTCGACCAAGATGAGCGCGCAGAAGATCCCGGTGACGAGACCGAGGGGACGCATGAGCTGACCGAGTGTGCGAGGTGGCGGCCGGCGCGCGAGGTGGACGGCCGCGAAGAGGCAGAGTGCGAGCTTCGCGAGCTCGGACGGCTGAAAGCTTGCGGGACCGAGAAAGAACCACCGGTGCGCGCCGTTGACGGCAGGCGACGCGACCAGCACGGCTACGCACAGCGCGAGTGCGACGAGGAGCAGCGCTGGGGCGAAGTAGCGCAGGCGGTGGTAGTCGAAGTGCGCGGCGACCGCCATGAGCACGATCCCGAGAATCGCGTACGCGGCCTGCCGCTCGAGAAACTCCATCGAGTCGCCGTTCCCGAGCGCTGCAGCCGCAGACGTTGCGCTGTAGACCATGACGAGCCCAAACGCGACGAGACCGAGCGTGACGAAGGTCAGGAGCCGCTGGTCGAAGCGTGCGTCGGCGTCGGCTCTCATCCGAGCTCCTGGACGAGCCGGCGAAACGTATCGCCACGAGCCTCGAAGTCCTCGAACTGGTCGAAGCTCGCGCAGGCGGG
>JACCVK010000160.1 GCA_013698195.1 Actinomycetota bacterium
CTCGAAGCGCGACATGGAGTGTGAGAGCGCCGCGCACCACATGTCCGGGAAGGACGGGTCGACGTCGGTCGTCGAGGGGTACGGGTCGAGTTCCACGTCCCCAGCGACGACGAGGGGCGATGCGCCGCCCTGGACGCCGTGGCGGTCGCGCTTGAAGTAGATCCCCCAGAGCTCGTCCGTCACGAGCGCGCCGTCGTCCGTCAACAGAGGCGCGTCCGTGTCGAGGTGGATCACCGGCGGAGCGCCGCCGTCCGCGGTCGCGAAGAGAAGCGGGTCGATCTCGATCTCGCCTTCCTGGAGATTCCAGTACGTCCACATCGGTCGGTCGGGGACGATCTCGCCCGACGGCGTGCGGACGTCGATCGTGTCCGGAAGGCCGAGCAGCTTCCAGAAGGCCCGCGCCCACGGCCCGGGTGCGATCACGACCTGCTCGCCGACCGCGATCGCCCCGTCGCTCGTCTCGAGCGCCGTGATCGTCCCGTCGCCCGCCTCGGCGAACCCGGTCACCTCGACGCCGGCCAGCACCTCGACGCCCTCGGAGCGGCACTTGCCGTGCAGCCCTTCCACCGACTCGAGGTTGAACGCGAATCCACCTTGGCGCTCGTGTAGGCAGACCGTGACGCCCTGCGCGCGCCAGTCGGGGAAGAGCGACTTCATGTGTGCGTCGACGGCATCCGCGCCGAGGACGAGCTCGGAGTCGTAACCGATGCGTTCCTGCCGCTCGTAGGTCGCCGTCAGGTCTGCCTCCTGCACCGAGGCGCCGAGCGCGATGTATCCGACAGGGTTGTACGCATACGTGGCCGGATCCGATTCCCACTCCTCGACGCATGCCTGCATCAGCTCGCTCATTGCCGGCTGGAAGTAGTTGTTGCGGACGACGCCGCAGGCGATACCGGACGCGCCGGCGCCGGGCTTCGACTTGTCGAGCACGATGACGTCAGCGCCCGAGCCGAGTCCGCGCGTTTGCAGCTCCTGCGCAAGGTGATAGGCCGTGGAAAGGCCATGGATACCGGCGCCGACGACGACGTAGCGGGCGCTCATGGAAGGCGCCATTTATTGCATCCTCGGCAACAGCATTGCGTACTCGCTAACCGAATCTAGCAGCGTAGACATTGTGCGACCCGGCTCGCTCACTCCGGATGCAGCTCCCAGCGCGGTGCCTCTGCCGCCGCCCGCCGCACGCGACGTCGCCAGAGCGGCATATACAGAAGCATCCACGCGAGTCCCACGATGATCGCCAGAAACAGGTAGCGAGACTCCACGAAGAGGACGAGCGGTGCGAAGACGCCGAGGAGGATCGCCCCGAACGCGAGGATCTCGACGCGAAACCGGCGCATCCGCCGGTTCCGACGCTCGTAGGCTTCGCGCGGGATCTGGCCGGTATTCCACCGCTTTTCGCACTTCGCGCACTGCCAGGTCTCGCCGTATGCTACCGACCCGCTCTCCCCACAATCGCACGCGATCGCGATAGGGGGATCCGGCGGCACGCGCCGATTCTACGAGCGCACGACACCGCACGACACTCTGCGGCCAGCGTTGAATTCACCCCCGCAGGGTGTTATACGTCGCGTCCGACAGTTTGCGCACCCCACGCTCCGAGGAGGTTCTGCTGTGGCATCAGCCGTAGTCGAGGAACGACAGCTCCTCAAGAAGCTTCGCTGGTACGACGGATTCGTGATCTCCCTGGCGACGCCCGGGTTCCTGCTCGGCTCGCTCGGCTACTCCGTCGGCGACATCGGAGGCTGGGGGTCGGTACTCCTGTGGGGCATCTCCGCCGCGCTCGCGTTCTTCATCATGACGCTCTACTCCGAGATGGCCGCGATGTTCCCGGACAAGCCGGGCGGCTTCCCGCTGTATGCGCACGAGGGCTGGCGGAAGTACTTCACGCTGGTCGGGCCGATCGTGGCGTTCGGCTACTGGCTCGCGTGGTCGGTGGTGCTCGCATTCCTCGGGGTCTTCAGCGGACAGATCATCACAGCCGCCTGGTTCGAGGGCGAGCCGTTCGGCAGCGCGTTCTTCGGGAGCTCCGAGGGCGAGGGCTACTTCTCGACGGGCGGCGCGGCGATCGGTCTGCCTCATCTGATTGCGATCGGGCTCATTCTCGCGGTGTGGCTCTTCAACATCCGCGGCGTTCGCGTCGCGGTCGGGTTCGGGTATCTCGCTGGTGCGCTGCTCATGATTCCGCTCTTCGTGTTCATGTTCTTGCCGTTCCTGAACGGCGACTTCTCGAGCTCGAACCTCACCTGGGGACAGCTCGACGGCACCGGCGGCGCAGGGGACGAGACTTTCTCCGTCTCCACGTGGGAGGTCATTCGCCTCTCGCTGGTGTGGCTCTGGATCATGGCCTGGTCGTCCTGGGGCGTCGACACCTGTGCCACGTTCGCGCCCGAGTACAAGGACACCGTCAACGACACCAAGCTCGCGCTCCGCTCGGCCTGCATCTTCACGATCGCCGTCTACACGCTGCTCCCACTCGGGCTCGTCGGTGGTGTCGGCGAGGAGACGGTGGCCGCATTCGATTACGTCGGCGCGCTCGAGGTGTTGACGGGATCGACGGCGCTCACGAACTTCTTCGTCATCGTCATCGTCGCGAGTTTCGTCATCTCGATGAACACCGCGACCGCCGACGGGAGCCGGGCTCTCTACGGCATCGCGCGGGACGACATGACGATCAAGGAGCTCTTCCACCTGAACCGCTGGCATGTGCCGGGACGCGCGATGACGCTGGACATGCTCGTGAACATCGCGTTCGTCCTCTTCGTCGGCAACATCTTCGGCATCCTCGCGGCGAGCAACATCGGCTACGTGCTCGCGCACTTCTTCGCGATCACCGGCTTCATCTTGCTCCGGAAGGACCGGCCCGACTGGCCGAGGCCGATCAAGCTCTCGCCGATCTGGGTGCCGATCGCGTGGGTCCTCGCAGCCGTGACCTTCGTGCTGATCATCTTCGGTGTCGGCTGGTTCCAGACAGCCGCGGGCGGTTACGGAGGAACGACCGAGAAGCTCATCGGCTTAGGAGTCCTCGTGATCGCGGTGCTGCTCTTCCTGTACCGGCGGATCGTCCAGGACGGCGTGCGACCGCAGATGCGTGAGGAGCCGAACCCGGTTCCGGACGCGCGGCAGGCTGCGCTGATTGCCGAGGCGGCGCGACCGGTCGTCTGAGCTCGCGACTCCCGTGGAGGGGGCGGCCGCCCGCCGCCCCCTCCGCTGAACGTCAGAATTGAGCCATGGAAGGCTCGGCCGCTCCGGATGAGTTCCAGATCGCGCTCGACAGCGCGATCTCGGCACCTGAGGCGTTCGGAGCATCGTTCGACGCGGCTCCCGCATCGGAGGAGCTCGAGCTCGGTCTGGGACTCGAGGGCGACCCAGGCATCGCGTTCCGCCGGACGCTCGGCATGTTCGCGACGGGCGTCACCGTCATCACGACTCGGACGCGAGAGCAGGTGCACGGGATGACCGCAAACGCCTTTATGTCGGTTTCCCTGCGCCCGCCACTCGTCCTCGTGTCGGTCGATCGGCGTGCGCGCATGTCGAACTTGCTCCACGAGGGAACGCGCTTCGGCGTGAACGTGCTCGAGGCGAAGCAGGCGACGCTCTCCGATCACTTCGCGGGCCGTGCGGTGGAGGGCTCGACGGAGCCGCTGTTCGAGCTCGTGCACGACACGCCGCTCGTGGAGGGCGCCCTAGCGCATCTCGTCGCCCGGGTCGTGCGCTCGTACTGGGGCGGAGATCACTCGCTGTTTCTCGGCCAGGTGGAGTTCGCCCGCTACGGCGAGGGCGAGCCGCTCCTCTTCCACGGCGGCCGCTACGAGCGGTTGATTCGAGACCCGCGTGTCTTCTCGCTTCTGCCCGCTGAGCTGCTCGACCCGATCCTGGCCCTGGGCGAGGAGCGGGAGTATGCGGACGGCGAGGCGCTGATGCGGATCGGCGAGCCGAGCGGGGAGTTGCTGCTCATCCTCGAGGGCACGGTGTCGGTCGAGCGGCCGGGTCGCAGCCTCACGCTTAGCCCGGGCGAGCTTGTCGGCGAGATCGAGGTGCTCGACCCGGGCGGGGGCAGGATCGCGGACATCCACGCGCAGGGCTCGGTGCGCTGCGTGGCTGTGTCGCGGGACGCGCTGCTCGCGGCGCTCGAGGCTGACCCACGAGCGGCGGTCGCGCTCATCGAGGTGCTGGCTGCGCGTTTTCGCGAGACGGCCTAGCCAACGGTGCCCGTCCGTCCGCTGCGGCCCACGTTCGCTAGTCGATCGCCGGCAGCTCGGCGAGCCAGGGCGTGCGATACCCCGACTCGTCCCACATCACGGGGAAGAACGACTCATCGAGGGAGAGGTCGCCGCGGCGGCGATAGCGCGAGTAGGTGACGTCGACGTTCGTCTCATGGAAGCGGGCCTCCACGGGAAGCATGTGCGACACGAGCGCCATGCGTACGAGCGACGCATTTCGATTCGGCGCCGAGCCGTGCCACGTGAGCCCGTGGTGAAAAGATCCACCACCTGCCTTCACGACGACTGGAACGACATCTAGCTCGGTGCCAGCGGGTGCGGCTGCGCGAGCCCCGGCGAGCCAGTCGTCCGGTGCGTGGAACTGCGTGCGCTCCGGCGGCGACTTCGGCCACGTGTGCGACCCTCGCACGAGCTCGAGCGGCCCCGCGTCCGCCGTCGTCTCATGCAGCGACAGCCAACACGTCACCATCTCCGAGGGGACGAGGTAGTCGGCGTACGAGGAGTCCTGGTGGAATCCGATCGCCTTCGTCCCCGGTGGCTTCCAGAGCACGTTGTCCTGGAGGATCCGGACGCCGCGGTAGCCGGCGAGCTCGGCGGCGAGCCGCCCGATCCGCTCGGAGAGCACCTGCGCGGCCACGACCGGGTCGGACTTCCAGGCGTTGCAGAGCTGTCGGGTGCGGTCTTCCGGGTCGCGCCCGGGCATCCAGTTCACCTCGTCAGGCCCGATCCCCGTCTCGTACTCGCCCGCGAAGAGCCGCTCGTACCGACTGCGGAGCAGCTCGAGCCCGCGCTCGGACACGAGTCCTTCCTCCACGATCAGAAAGCCGTCACGATGGAAGCCCTCGATGTCCTCGGGAGAGAAGGATTCGATCAGGACTCCAGACTGCTCTACCACAGGCCGCTCAGCGGGACGCCCCATATGCGGTCGGTGAGCGGGATCGTGCTGGAGCCGGTGTACATCACGATCCCGGCGGTGAAGCGCTCGCCACGTGCATCTCGAAGCTTCGCGAGCGCTCTGTAGTCGGCTGTCTGAATGGTGGCAGCTGCCTTCACCTCGATTCCCGCAATGCTCCCAGAAGTCGTCTCGAGAACGACATCGATCTCGTCGCGCTCGCGTCGGTAGTGATATTGGTTGGCTTCGATCTTCGCGTGTTCACGTAGACGCGCAATCTCCATCGCAACGAAGTTTTCGAGGATCTTCCCCGTGACTTGCGGGTCGGTCGCGATCCTCTGCTCGTCCGCGCCCAGGAGGTAGGCGAGAAGTCCGCTGTCGACGATGTAGAGCTTTTCCTTGTGAACCTCGCGGTTTCCGATGTTCGGGGTCCATGCTTGAACACGCTTGACGATGAAGACGGTCTCCAGGAGAAGGGTGTACGTCTTGATCGTGTCGTTGTCGAGTTGGAGCTTGTTGGACATCGCCGTGGGCGTGAACAGGTTCGCGGCTTGCGAGGCGATTAGTCGGAGTAGCCGTGGCACGTGCTCAAGCTTGTGCGCGTCGGCGATATCTCTGAGGTCGCGCTCGACGATCGAGCGGATATAGCTCGCGTACCACCGGCGCCGACGCAAACCGTCTCTCCCTCGCGCATCCGGGTATCCGCCTCGCGCGACGAGGGCCTCACGACCCACGGGTGCGTTTTTCACCCACGGGGGTCTTCCCTCGAAAAGCTGATCGACGAAGGCTCCGTCGGAGCCGCAGATTTCTGCTTGAGAGAACGGCCAGAGCGTGATGTACTCGGCGCGCCCGGTCAGGGCTTCCTGGATTTTCGGCGCGGTCAGGATGTTGGCCGAACCCGTAAGCAAGAATCGTCCTGGACTCGGATCTCGATCCACTGCGTCCTTGATTGCAAAGAGCAGGTCCGGTACCCGCTGGATCTCGTCGATCAGCACTCGGTCGGGAAAGCCAGCGAGAAAGCCGGCTGGATCCGCGGCTGCAGCATCTCGGAGAGCTCGGTCGTCAAGGCTTACGGCATCGGCCGGAACGTCACGATCCACGATTTCGTGGCTGAGGGTGCTCTTTCCCGTCTGACGAGCACCGAGAAGCACAACGACACGTGTGGCCTCGAGTGCTTCAACGAGCAGTTCGTGCACGTGGCGGCGAATCACATACGCCACGTTGTTTCAACCTCCTCCGCTAGCGGCGAATTGGTCCTGCGCAAGCGGCGTTTTTGTCGTGCGTTATCCGCGATTTAGGTCCGCGTCAACGGCGATTAGGTCGATGATCTCGGCGAAGCAAGTGAGGATCGCGAGGCTACTACGAGCGCGGACGAAGCTTCTCGGGGTCGTAGAACGGGAACCGGACGACCGTCGCGCGGATTCGCTTCTGGAGGCCATCGAGCTTCCCGACCTCGAGTGTCGCGCCGGGGTCGGCGTGCTGCACGGCGACTCGGGCGAGCGCGATGTTCTTCTTCAGGATCGGGCTCCGCGTCCCGCTCGTGACGACGCCGACCCGCTGCCGACCGACGTACACGTCGTCACCGTGCCCGGCCGTCTCGTTCCCCTCGAGCTCGAGCCCGACGAGCGTTCGCTGTGGATGGGACTTCCGCTCCTCGAGCGCCGCTCGCCCGACGAAGTCCTCGTCCGTCTCCAGGTCTACCGCGAAGCCGATCCCCGCCTCGAAGGGGTCGACCTGATCGTCGAACTCGTAGCCGGCGAAGATGAGCCCGGACTCGATGCGCAGAATGTCTAGGGCCTCGAGACCGAGCGGAGTCAGGCCGTCCTCCTGCCCCGCCCCCCAGATCGCGTCCCAGACCGCGGGCCCGTCGGACGGGTGGCACCACACCTCGTAGCCGAGCTCACCCGTGTAGCCGGTGCGGGAGACCACGATCGGGATCCCGTCGTACGTCCCGATCCGGGCGACCGTGAACCGGAACCAACGCAGGTCCTCGAGCGACGTCTGTGAGGGCGGCGTCCACACGATCTTCCCGAGAAGCTCTCGGCTTGCCGGCCCCTGGACCGCCACGTTGTGAAGCTGCGCCGTGGACGGTTTCACCCAGACCTTGAGGTCGTGGCGCTCGGCGAGCTCCTTCAGCCAGATGCCGTCGTACTCGTCGCCGCCGACGAAGCGGAAGTTGTCCTGGCCGAGACGGTAGACGGTGGCGTCGTCGATCATCCCGCCCGTCTCGTTGCAGAGCGCGGTGTACGTCACCTGGCCGACGGCGAGCCGGCGCGCATCGCGTGTGATCGCGCGCTGCACGAGCGCCTCCGCGTCGGGCCCGAGGATCTCCCACTTGCGCAGGGGAGAGAGATCCATGATCGCGACCTTCTCGCGGCACGCCCAGTACTCGGCGATCGCGCCCTCGTTGTCGAAGCGATGCGGGAGCCAGTAGCCCCGGTATTCGACGAAGCTCTTCGTCAGCTCGCTCGTGCGCGGGTGAAAGGTCGTCTCCTTGGTCAGCACGGGCTCAGCGTCTGCCGTGACTCGGCGTGCGATCGCCACCGAGAAGGTGTTGTCGGGTGCGTACACGCGCACGTGGATCGGCGTGACCTGCCAGCCGTTCGCAGGATCGATGTCGTCCGGGCACGAGGAGGAAGCGCATACGAGATCGGTCATCGCGCGTAGCAGCACGTAGTCGCCGGGACGCGACCAGGGCTCGTCCATGACGAACACGTTGTTCGCGTCGAAGCCCGTGTTGTAGAAGAAGTTGAGCGCTTCCCAGCCCATGCGCGGGGCGATCGCGAACGGGGTCACCTGACCGTTGAAGTTCTCCGTGCAGTTGACGTGGCCGGGATAGCCCTTGTCCTCGTAGTACTTGGCCGTGCAGGCGAGCCCGAAGGTGTCGTGCCGGCCTACGGTGTCACGCACGACCTCGACCAGCGGATCCTGGTCGACGTCGTAGAACTTTCCATGGAGTCCCGGTTGCGGATAGGCCTGGCCCATCAGGCTCCGCGTCGTCGTCGCGTCGAGCCCGCGCTCGCGGCCGGACTCGAGCTTGCCGCGGTGGAAGGCGAGGAAATCGGAGCACTGCTTGCCTTCGACGTCGATCACCTGAATGAACTCCCCTGCGCGCACCTCGTATGCCAGCGCGGTCGCCGAATCCACTCGGATGTCAAGCCGAGGCTCGGCGAGCGGGGCCGGGAGCTCGAGCTCCTCGTAGCGCCTTGGCGCGGCGCGCCGCACCTCGACCAAGAGCTCGGAGGGTGGAGGCGCGCCGTCGACGATGCGCCCTCCCGGAGCCGCGACGACGATCGTCACCGGTCGGTCCGCGCGGAACGCCTGCGAGCTGCCCGGCGGCGACCACTCACCGAAGAGGAGGACCGCCGTCGCCTCCGCCGGATCGAGACCGCGCGATCCCAGCTCGCTGGCCAGCAGGCTTCCGTTCCGATCGCGGTACGCCTCGCGGATCACCGTCGCGGGCGCGTCCGCCCTCGCGCCGAGAGCCGCCGCCGCATCGTCGCCCGCCTCGTCGAGCGCGGTGAGCT
>JACCVK010000175.1 GCA_013698195.1 Actinomycetota bacterium
GGGCGAGCGAGAGTCTCCTCGACGGCGCACGCCGCGCTTCGAAGCTCGGCGAGCGGGAGGGCGCCGCCTCCGACCCGCGCGACCGTCTCCTCGACTTCGCCACCGACGAGTCGAGCCAGAAGCTCGGCCCGTCCGCGCACGCGCTCGACCGGCTCATTGAACATCCGCAAGATCGGAATCTCGCCGAGCGCGGGATCGAGCGCCGCGGAAAGGGTGCCTTCGAGTGCGGCAAGCGTCAGCTTGTCCGCGCGCAGCGCGCGCTGGAGCGGATGGCGACGCAAACGCTCGACGAGCTCGACGCGACCGACGACGATCCCGGCCTGAGGACCGCCGAGAAGCTTGTCCCCGGAGAAGGTGACCAGATCCGCGCCGGAACGCAGGCTCTCCGCCGGCGTCGGCTCATCGCCGAGCGGAGCGAGCGCTCCCGACCCGAGATCGTCGACGAGAGGCAGCTCGGCTCGCTTCGCGATCTGCGCGAGCTCCGAGAGCTGCGGCGTCTCCGTAAAGCCCAGGAGGCGAAAGTTGGACTGATGGACCCGCAAGAGCAGGGCGGTATCGGGAGTGATCGCGCTCTCGTAATCGGTGGCCCGAGTGCGGTTCGTCGTTCCCACCTCAACGAGTCGAGCGCCGGAGCGAAGCAGCACGTCTGGGATGCGGAACCCATCTCCGATCTCGATCAGTTCGCCACGTGACACAACGACCTCACGTCCTTCCGCAAGTGCGGCCAGGGCGAGCAAGATCGCGGCGGCGTTGTTATTGACTACGAGTGCCGCTTCGGCACCGGTCAGGTGCGAGAGGAGCGCCGCGAGATGATCCTGGCGCGACCCACGCTCGCCCAGGTCGAGGTCGTATTCGAGGTTCGAGTAGCCGGCGGCGACTTCCGCAACGCGTGCGAGAGCAGGCGCACCGAGCGGCGCGCGTCCGAGGTTCGTATGCACGAGGACGCCGGTCGCGTTCAAGACACGACGCAACGCCGGTCTGCGCCGCTGGGCGAGCTCTGCCACGGCCAACTCGGCGATCGCCCCGGGGTCCCGTCCCGCGGCAATCTCCTCCCGCGCTCGGTCGATCGCCGCACGCGCAACGTCGACGGCGAGTGCGTGAGGCTCGTTCGCAAGCCGCTCATCCCGCAGCAGCTCGTCCACCGACGGCAGATCCCGGAGGGAGCGTGGGCTCACGGGCGGAGTGTAGGACGACTCACGCCGAGCCCTCGGCAAGGCGCTGGTCGTAGTGCGAGACGATGAGCTCGACGGCTTCGTCGGGGTCATCCGTGATCGTCACCAGGTCGAGATCGTGCGGCGAGATCAGCCCGTCGTCCAGCATCTCGTCGCGCACCCAGTCGAGCAGCTCGTCCCAGTAGTCCGAGTCGACGAGCGCGACGGGGAAGTGCCCGATCTTGCGTGTCTGGATGAGGGTGAGCGCTTCCCAGAGCTCGTCCTGCGTCCCGAACCCGCCCGGGAAGATGACGAAACCCTCGGCCGCCTTCACGAACATCACCTTGCGTGCGTAGAAGTGATCGAAGGTCAGCCCGAGGTCGCAGTAGGCGTTCAGACCCTGCTCCTGGGGAAGAACGATGTTGAACCCGACGGAGAGGCCGCCCGCCTCCTTGCAGCCGCGGTTCGCCGCCTCCATGACACCCGGCCCGCCGCCGGTGACGACGGCAAAGCCTCGTTCCGCGAACCCCCTGCCCGCGGCGCGAGCGGCGTCGTACGTCGGTGTTCCCTCGAGAACCCGCGCCGACCCGAAGATGGAAGCGGCGGGCCGGTCGATCTTCGTGATCGCCTGGAAGCCGGCGAGAAACTCCGACGCAATGAGCGCCACGTCACTTGCGAGCGTTTCCTCGCTGCGACGCAGGACTCGCCGGTCGAGCTCAGGCCCCTGTGTCATTCAGCGCGGGTCATTCAGCTCTGGTCATTCAGAAGGTGCGCTCGACATGTGTCGCGGCGACCGCGAGCGCGAGCACCGCGATGAGGCCGAGGTACACGACGGCGACCGTCGCCCGCTGCCACAGCTCGAGCCGGTAGTACTCCGCGTTCTCTCCCCGCTCGCGCCAGCGGCGCCAGAGCTCGAGTGCGCCGATGATCACGATGATGATGAGGATCGGGTTCGGGCTGAGGATTGCAAGACCGACCATCAGCAGCAGTCCGAGCAGCCAGATCGCGGGATGGAGCGCCGCCACCGCCCGACCGCCGTCGAGCGGGACGATCGGGATCAGGTTGAAGAGGTTGAGGAAGAACCCGACGAACGCGAGCGCCATCAACAGCTCGGAGCCGTTCACTTCCGCCGCGATCCAGAACGCGACAGCCCCGACGGAGCCGAGAATCGGTCCGGCGAGCGCGACCCTTGCCTCTTTCCACGCGTCGTCCGGAAGCTGCTTCATCCCGATGACCGCCCCGAGGAAGGGTATGAAGAGCGGCGCACTCGCCGGGACACCTTGGCGGCGGAGCTCGAAGACGTGGCCGAGCTCGTGGACGAAGATGAGGACCACGAACCCGATCGCGAACGGCAGGCCCCAGATCCAGGCATAGGCCGCGATCGAGACGAGCATCGAGGCCGCGGTCGTGAAGACCTTGAGCTTGAAGATCAGCGCGCCGTACTTGACGACGAGGAAGCCGATCGCGAGCACCGGCGCGAACAGCTTGCGCGCAAGATCCTTCAGGCCCGAGCGGGGCTGGACGGGCTCATAGCCGCGCTCGCCGTGCTCCAACCCGGTCGGATCCGGAAGCGTTCTCGGCGGAGGCGCGTCGATCGGCTCGTACCGCCGATCGGACTCGCCGTCTACGACCTGCGGTCGATCCATCTCTCCGATCGT
>JACCVK010000197.1 GCA_013698195.1 Actinomycetota bacterium
CCCATGACCTGATCTCTCCAAACCCATCTTCGGGGAGACTTCTGCACCCTGCTCCTCCGATCCGGAAGCCAGCGTTGCTTCATCACTTCGCGACCGTTTTGCCATGCGGATGTAACAAAAAACGCAGTCGAAGTCAATGCGCCGCCTGTGACGTCGAGGGGCTTGCAGAGCCCGCGCCGTTTCCGTGCAGGGAGTCGAGGACGAGCGCCGCCGTCCAGGCGAACTGCTCGCCGCCCTGTCCACGCCCGGTCACGGGGCTGTAGTGCTCGTAGAAGCCAGAGCTCCGCGCCAGCTCGACCAGCGCGCTCCGAACCTCCGCGGCGAGGGTCGGGTACCCATAGCGGTCGAGACCGCGCTGGAGAACCCAGTTGAGAATCGGCCAGACCGGGCCACGCCAGTAGCGCGAGGCCTGAAAGCCGGGATCTCCTGGCGAGAGGCTCGTCACCGCCCAGGCGGAATCGCCTACGCCGACACGCGACTCCGCGAGCCGCGCAACCATGCGCTCCGCCCGCCCACCGGCCGGTACCCCCGCATACAACGGTGAAAGGCCCGCGGCGGTTCGCACATCGACGAGCTCTCCGGCGTTCACGTCGTAGTCGACGTACACCGCGTGCTCCTCGTCCCACAGGTCGTCGAGTGCCAACGCCGTGCTTTCGGCACGGGCGTCGAACGGCGCCGGGTCGGCGCCGACGATGCGCGCGATCTCGGCGAGGTCCCTGTTCGACTGCACGAGGAGGGAATTGAAGAGGACGGGCTGGAGCGCGAACGGCGTCACGCGCCTCATCTCCGAGGAGTCGTACGCGAGCTCGCGAAACATGCTCACCAGGTAGACGTAGCGGTCGTACTCACCGTTGGTGGGCCGTTCGGTCGCCTCGGCGACGTCGACGTCCACACGCTCGTACTCCGGCAGCAAGCCGGCGTCGAAGGAGATGCGCCCGAGCGCGGCGTCCCAGAGCGGGGAGTTGTCCATGCCCGACTCCCACGGGTGCCAGATCTCGGCGAGGCCGCCTTCGGTCCGGGCGCGCTCGCGGTACAGGTACGCGTGCCACGCGGCGAGCTTCGGCAGCAACTCCTCGAGGAAGAGCACCGCCCGCGCGCGGTCGCTTGCCAGGCGGTACACCTGCAGGGCCGCCGTCGCGTGGATCGGGGGCTGGACGATTCCCGAGGTCTTCGGCGACTCCGGAGCGTCAGGTGATCGCTCGGTCTGCCAGAACTCGGGACCGGGGAAGTACCGAGCCCCGTCGGTGAACACGATGTGCGGCAGCAGGCCGCTCCGCCACTGCCCGGAGAAGAGCGAGCGAAGCTCCATTTCCGCCCGTTCCTGGTTCCAGGAGGCGTAGCCCATCGCGATGCAGGCCGCATCCCAGCTCCATTGGTGGGGATAGAGGCCACGCGAGGGGGAGGTCGCGTGACCGAGCCAGTTGGCTTCCAGCACCGCCTTCGCCGTGCCGATCACCGCCGCGTCACCTACGGGTTCGGCGGTCCGTCCGGTCTCGAGCGCGCCGTCGCTCACACCCGTCCCTTCGCGTCGTCTCGGATATTTGCAATCGTCAGATAACAAAATGGTCACCTGTAAGTCAACTGCATGAGGGGGGTGTCTCGAGACGTGGAGATCGCTGCCGACCGGGTGAGTAGAGTGCGGTTTTCCATGACGAGCGAGGAGCAGATGGACATCGATCCTCGCCAGCCGATTCCGCTCTACTTCCAGCTCAAGACGCTTCTCCGCGAGGAAATCCTGAGCGGGCGGTACACCGGCCCGGACGATCGTCTGCCGACCGAGCACGAGCTGTGCGCCCGCTACAAGATCAGTCGAACTCCCGTCACTCGGGCGTTGACGGAGCTGGCGGACGAAGGCGTGATCCTTCGCCACCGGCGCCGCGGATCGTTCGTCAATCCACATTGGCTCGGGCGCCGCCCGGATCATCCCGAGATTCGCGTCGTCGTCCCCTCCGAGGGCCCGTGGGCACGGATGATCCGAGACGCCGCCGGCAAGCCCAACCAGATCAACGTGGTCAAGGTTCCTCGCCAATCTCTCCACCAGATGCTCACGCACGCGGTCGCCGAGGGCCAGGCACCGGATCTGGCCGTCCTCGACTCCGTGTGGGCTCCCGAGTTTGCGGTCGCGGGCTTCATCCATGCCCTCGAGG
>JACCVK010000348.1 GCA_013698195.1 Actinomycetota bacterium
GCATGAGCGAAGGCGGCCTCGAGGCCGCCTTCGTGCATTCTCAGGGGCGTGCGTCTCTACAGCGACCTCGCTCCCTGGTTCCACCTTCTCACCCATCCTTCGGACTACGCGGACGAGGCCGAGTTCGTCAGGCGCGTCGTCGACGAGGTGGTGAGTGGTGAGGCACGAACGCTGCTGGAACTCGGCTCTGGCGGGGGCAACAACGCGTCGCACCTCAAAGAGCGCTTCAAGTGCACGCTCACGGACCTCTCGTTCGAGATGCTCGCGTTGAGCCAGGAGCTGAACCCGGACTGCGAGCATCTCGAGGGCGACATGCGGACGCTGCGCCTCGGCCGCACGTTCGACGTGGTCTTCATCCACGACGCGGTGTCATACCTCACTTCGGAGGACGATCTTGGCGCGGCGATCGAGACCGCGGCTGTCCACGTTCGACCGGACGGAGTCGTCGTCTTGACGCCCGACGCGACGCGCGAGATCTTCAAGTCCGGTATCGACACCGGCGGGCACGACGGCGAGGACGGCCGGAGTCTGCGCTATCTCGAATGGACGCACGCGTCCGAAGAGCCGGATGGAACGACATACGTCGTCGACTACGCGATCCTGCTCCGCGAGCGCAACAGGCCGGTTCGAGTCGTCCACGACCAGCACACGCTCGGCCTTTTTCCCGGAGCGACGTGGCATCGCCTGATCGAGAACGCCGGTCTCGAGCTCGTGGACACAGGGGTCGAGAATCCGTTCGCCCTCGAACAGGCCGCGTTCGTCGCCCGGCGCCCCGCAAAGTAGCTCGCGATCGCCGCACGAGCGCGAGGCGGGGTTGACGCCATCCGCAAGGATCTCTACCCTTTCTGGCGAACATACGTTCGTCAGAGACCGCATGGCGACGAAGGGAGAGAACGGATGTCTATGACGGGAGCGACCGGAAATCCAAGGCTCACCGAGCGCCAGCAGGAGATCTGGCAGTTCGTCCTCGAGTACGTGGACGGGCACGGGTACCCACCTACGGTGCGGGAGATCGGCGATGCGGTCGGGCTCGCATCGCCCTCCACTGTCCACGCCCACCTCGCCAACCTCGAGCGAGCCGGGCTCCTGCGTCGCGACCCGACGAAGCCGCGCGCGCTCGACCTCATCGGACGCCGCGCAAGTGCCGCAACGCGTTCCGCGGAGCTGCCGGCGCGAAGCTCGACACCGGTCCTGCCCCTCGTCGGACGCATCGCCGCGGGTGGCCCGCTGCTCGCGGAGGAGGCCATCGAAGAGGAAATCGCAGTTCCAGAGCCGCTCGGTCGCAATGCCGACTTTCTGCTTCGAGTGACAGGCGACTCGATGGTCGAGGCGGGAATCCTCGACGGCGACGTCGTCGTCGTCCGACGTCAGGATGATGCGCGCACCGGCGAGATCGTCGTCGCGCTCGTCGGCGACGACGAGACGGCCGACGAGGCGACCGTCAAGACGTTCCATCGCGAATCGGACGGCCGCATCCGCCTCCAGCCGGAGAACAGCGCGCTCGAGCCCCTCTATCCCACGCACGTCGAGATTCTCGGCAGGGTCACCGGCGTGTTCCGAACCTTGGGATGACGGGCGAGCTGTTCAACCTTGCGGCGCTCAACCGCACCCTCGACCAGGAACTGTGCGCGCTCGTGCGTGGTGCGAGCCTCGAGTGTCTGGTGTGCGGGGAGTTCGTCCTGCACGCGGGGGGCACGCTCGCCTGTCCGGAGTGCCGATCGATCCTCGCGGAGGGCCGAGAAGTACCGGAGATCGAGCTACCATCCGCCGTGCAGGCCGGGTGACCGCGGGTCGTTCGCGCAGCTTTCTGACGCTGGCGGCTCGAGGAAAGTCCGGACACCGCAGGGCAGGGCGCTGGGTCGGTTCGTGAGAATCGGTCCAGGCGGCGAAAGCCGACGGAAAGTGGAACAGAAAGGAGACCGCCGGTGGAGGGAAACCAAAGCCGGTAAGGGTGAAACGGTGGGGTAAGAGCCCACCAGCGGTCGTGGCGACACGGCCGGCTAGCCAAACCCCGTCCGGTGCAAGGCGAAGCAGGTCC
>JACCVK010000211.1 GCA_013698195.1 Actinomycetota bacterium
GGCTAGCGCCGTCGCGAAAGCTTCGAGCGCGGCGTAGTGCCGAGACGCGCCGCAAACGTGGCGGTTCCGCCACGCACGACGGCAGCGCCGCGCTGCCGAAGATCGCGCACAAGAAGAGGAGGGCAAGCGTGAACGAGAAGCCCAGCGGCCCTGGTGGAACAACGTTCGAACACCGGCGAGTGGTGGAGACTCGCCGAGCTGCTCTAAGTCAGATCTGCGCGACAGTCACGTTGCTGCTTCGAGTCCAATCGGTGGACTAGCCGGACAGCTTTCCAACCTGGCATCGCTCGCTGCGATGATTTGCACGTGCGGGAGCTCCCAAGTGGGACCGTCACCTTCCTCTTCAGCGACATCGAGGGCTCGACGCGCCTGCTGCACGAGCTCGGCGAACGGTACTCGGAGGTGCTCGCAGAGCATCGCCGCTTATTGCGCGACGCGTTCTCGGTGCATGGCGGAGTCGAGGTGGACACGCAGGGCGACGCGTTCTTCGTCGCTTTCGCTCGCGCGAGCGAGGCGGTCGCCGCCGCGGCCGAGGCCCAGGAGGCACTCGCTGACGGTCCAGTGCGCGTGCGGATCGGCATCCACACCGGCGAGCCGGTGGTGACGGAGGGGGGATACGTCGGCGTCGACGTGCACCGCGCCGCACGGATCATGGGCGCAGGCCACGGCGGACAGGTTCTCCTCTCCGAGACGACGCAGCGACTGCTCGACCCGACAGCGGAGCTGCGCGACCTCGGCGAGCATCGCCTCAAAGACCTGGGCGCGCCGCACCGCCTCTACCAACTCGGCGACGACGACTTCCCTCCGGTCCGGGCGCTCTACCGCACGAACCTGCCGATTCAGTCGACGCCGCTTGTCGGACGCGAACGGGAGCTCGAAGAGGCCGGAGCGCTCGTTCGCTCCCATCGCCTGTTGACCCTCACCGGGCCCGGCGGGAGCGGCAAGACACGTCTCGCGCTCCAGCTTGCCGCCGAGGCGGTCGAGGAGTTCCCCGACGGAGTCTTCTGGGTGCCACTGCAGGCGCTCCGCGACCCGGCACTCGTCGAGCGTGCCATCGGAGCATCGGTCGGTGCCGACGATAGCCTGACCGAGTACGTCGCCAACAAGCGGCTGCTCGTGCTCCTCGACAACTTCGAACAGGTCGTCGAAGCCGCTCCGACTGTCTCGTCGCTGCTCGCCGGCACGCCCAACGCGACAGTGCTCGTCACGAGCCGCGAGCCGCTGCACGTGGAGTCCGAGCAGCGCTATCCGGTCGAGCCGTTGCCGGACAACGACGCCGCAGTCCTCTTCGTCGAGCGTGCGAGCGCAGTCGCACCAGGGCTTCGCCCGACAGCGGCGGTGGGCGAGATCTGCCAGAGGCTCGACGGGCTTCCGCTCGCGATCGAGCTGGCGGCAGCACGCGTCGCACTCCTGGATCCGGACGAGCTCCTGGTCCGGCTCGACAGGCGACTGCCGCTCCTCGCCTCGCGCTCCCGCGATGCGCCGGCGAGGCAGCGAACGCTGCGCGCGACGATCGAGTGGAGCTACGAGCTGCTTCGGCCGCAGGAGCAGGAGCTCTTCCGGAGGCTCGCGGTCTTCAGAGGAAGCTTCTCGCTCGAGGCCGCAGAGGCCGTCTGCGACGCCGATCTCGATGCACTCGAGTCGCTCGTCATCAAGAACCTCGTCCGTCGCTGGGGCAGCGGCCGCCTGGGGACGCTCGACACGATACGCGAGTACGCGCTCGAGCTGCTCGACGCAGCCCTCGATGCAGACGACGTGTATCGGCGACACGCCGAGCACTTCCTGTCCGTCGCGGAGGAAGCGAATCTGAACGCGGGGACCCGCCGTCCCGGGGGGCAGCGGCTCGACATCGGGCTGGCCGAGCAGGACAACTTCCGCGGCGCCCTTGCCTGGGCGCTGCGGAGCAAATCCATCGCACTCGGATTGGAGATCGCGACCGCGCTCGAGCAACTGTGGACCCTTGATGACCCCAGCGAAGGCATTCGTTGGTTCGAGCGCCTCTTCGATCGCTCCGAAGCCGAGCTCGTGTCGCAGAGCTTGCGCGCAGAGGCGTTACGCGCGTACGGGAGCTCGCTGGGCCTTGCAGGCCGCCACGCAGCGGCCGAGGAGATGTGGGTTCAGAGCCTCGCGCTCTTCGAGCAGCTCGAGGACGAGCACGGCCGGGCGGTCCTCCTGCACCGCCTCGGAATCATCGCCATGTGGCGAGGCGAGCTCGCGCGGGCGCGTGAGCTGGTCGAGCTCAGCGACGAGATCCACGAGCGCACCGGCGACGTCTGGGGCCGGGCGCAGACCATCGGAACGCTCGGTGCGATCGCCCGCGACGAGGGTGACGAGCACAGCGCGCTCGACCTCGTCCGTGAGAGCGCCCTGCTCGCCCGCCAGGCGAGGGTGCCGTGGTGGGAGAGCGGAGCGCTGGCGGAGCTGGCATGGCTGTCCCTGAACGCCGGGCTTGTCGACGAGGGCGAGGCGCATGCGCGCGAGTCGCTTGCCATCGCCGACCGGCTCCGCGATCGGCCCGGCCGCATCTTCGGGGTCGGAATCCTCGCCCAGGTAGCGGCCGAACGCGGTCAGCGTGAGCGCGCCGGGCGGCTGTGGGGCGCGATCGAGGACGAGCACGCCGAAGCGCCGCTCGGTGGCTGGCGGCGCCATCGTGAAGCGTGCGAGGCACGGATTCGCGAAGCGGCGGGACCAGAGTTCGAGCGCGGCTACGCCGAGGGTCGCGAGCTGACGCTCGCCGAGGCGGTGTCACTCGCTCTGGCAACTCCAGACGTCGCCGTGAAAACCGCATCAGCGCCTGACTCCCTGGGGTCGAGTTAGGCGGTCGCGCCGGCGAGCTCCAACGGCGGGGGTGGGATTCGAACCCACGAGGCGCTTGCACGCCCAACGGTTTTCAAGACCGCCCCGTTCGACCGCTCCGGCACCCCGCCGTCCGGCATTGTGACCGACGCTCGGTTCGACAAACGCTAGGCGCTGATCTCGGCCGGCGCGCCGTACTCCGTGAGCACCGCGGGTACACCGCCCTGGAAGTTCTCCAGGATCGCGAGCAGGGCGCGGTCGGTGACCATCGTCCCGTTCAGCGTGTGCGGGTGCTCGAGGCCGTGCGCCGCCCGGTAGCGGATGCCGAGCCGGCGCGCCTGGAAGTCGGTCGTATTCGAGCACGAGGTGACCTCCCGATACCGCTCCTGGAACGAAAACCACGCCTCGATGTCGTACTTCTTCGCCGCGGACGCGCCGAGATCGCCCGCCGCGACGTTCATCACGCGGTACGGCAGCTCGAGCGCCTGGAGGAACTGCTCCTCGAGCTCGAGCATTCGGTCGTGCTCGTCCCAGGACGTGTCGGGGTCGACGAAGACGAACATCTCGACCTTGTTGAACTGGTGGACACGGAACATGCCGCGGGTGTCCTTTCCCGCAGCGCCTGCCTCGCGGCGGAAGTTCGTCGAGAAGCCGGTGTAGCGCAGCGGCAGCTCCTCCAGCACCTCGCCCAGGTGGAGTGAGGCGAGGGCGACCTCGGAGGTGCCGGTGAGGTAGAGCCCGTCCGCCTCGAGCGCATAGATGTTCGAGCGTTCAGTGGGGAAGAACCCGGTTCCGTACATCGCTTCCTCGCGAACGAGTACTGGGGGGAGAACCGGCGTGAATCCGGCCTTGGCGAGGTGTGCGAGCGCAAACTGGTAAAGCGCCATCGCAACGAGGGCGGAATCGCCCACGATGTATCCGAAGCGTGAGCCGGAGATCCGCGCCGCGCGCTCCATGTCGAAACGGCCGATCTCGGTGTGCTCGAGCTTTGCCTCCGACGCTTCGGGCTCACCCACCCGCCGTAGCTCGGCGGCGTCTTCCTCGGTATCGCCGTCCGGAGCCGATTCATGAGGCGGGTTGGGAACCACGGCGAGCGCGCCGTCCCGTGCCGCTTCGGCCTCGACGAGCTCCTCCTCCGCTCGCTTGAGCTCGACCTTGACTCCCTGCAGCGCTTCGAGCTCTTCCGGGCTCGGCTTGCCCTTGAGCTTCGTGCGAGAGCGGAGGTCGTCGACGACTGGGATGAGCGCTCGCCAGCGTTCGTCTGCGGCGAGCAGCTCGTCGAACGCTCGAGCGGAGCCCTTGCGAGCGAGCGCTGCGCGCCAGCCGTCGGGGTCACTGCGTGCAGCCTTGAGGTCGATCACGACCGGAGTCTAGAAAGCGGAGAGCGAGATCAGCTGCCGGCGGTCTGCGAGACGTACGCGGCGACGTCGGCGATCTCCTGCGCCGACAGCGTGCCTTCGAACGGCGGCATTGCTCCCTGGCCGTTCGTCACCCGATCGACCACCAGCTCGACGCTTGGCTGTGCGTCGTCGAGATTCGGCCCGATCGAGCCGCTCGTGCCCGCGTCGGCGAGTGTGTGGCAACTCCCGCATCCTGCCGTACCGAGGAAGACCTCTTTGCCGGCCACGGGATCTCCCTGACCGGTCGACCCCGTGTCGGTTCCCGTCCCCGTCTCGGTTTCGTCGGTGGTCCCGGTCTCCGTTTCGTCGGTCGTCCCGGTATCGGTCTCGGTCGTATCCGTCTCGGTCGTCTCTGTCGTCTCCGTCGTATCGGTGGTCCCGATGACGGTGTCAGGCGTAGGCGAGGCCTCGTCTTCGCCGCCGCAGCCCGCCGCCGCGAAGCCGACAGCCGCAACGAGAACGACGAGCAGGAGAGTCGTCCGACGCATCACGCCGATCCTATACACGACTCACGCGGGCGCGACGCGCTTACCGAGCGACTTGAGCTTGAAGGCGAGGAAGAGCTCCGTGATTCCCTTCGAGAGCGCCACTACTCCCACGTACACGAGGAGCAGGATCGCCTTCTCGCGGAAGTTCCCCGCCACCCAGAAGGCGAGCCCGATCTCGAAGAGCCCGGCGATGAGCTGGATCCACCAGAGCTCGAACTCGTCCTTCGTCGCGATGGCAACGGCGATGTCGAAGATCCCTTTGAAGAGGAGGAAGAAGCCCATCGCCGAGGCGAGCGCGACGAAGGCGCTTCCGGGCTCGATGAACGCGAGGATTCCGACGATGACGAAGACGACACCGAGGAGGCCGTGGACGATCTTCCAGCCGGTGGTGGAGACGCCGATGGCCATGAACTCGTCCATCCCGGCCGCGATCGCGACGAAGCCGAAGAGGACTGCGATTGACGCGGCGCTCGTGATGTCGAAGCGGAAGACGATGAGTGCGAACACAAGCCAGGCGATGCCGGTGATCAGGAACAGCCACCACCACCTCGAAGCTTCGCGCACGAGCTCTCGTCCCTCGAACATGTTGTCGAGCGTTGACATCTCATCCTCCTCCGGTCGTATGCGGCCGGCAGATTCTGCGCATCTTGGCTATGTCGTGTCGAGGCAGCTTCACCGAGCCGCCCTTCGAGCGGGTTCGCGCGGCTCTTGGCTGGGGTCTAGGCTGTAGCGATGATCGTCGAGCGGAGCATGCATCCATCGTGGCTCTCCAACGCGTACGTCCTCGCGGGCGAGGCAGGTGGAGCGGCCGTGTTCGTCGACAGCGGCGCGCCGCTCGAGCCGCTCCTCGCGGTCGTCGAGGAACAGCGGCTCACGCCGACGCATCTGCTCGTGACACACGGTCATGCAGATCACGTGGCCGGCAACGACGAGCTCGTCGAGCGGTTCGGGCTGGAGGTCACCTCGGGCGGCGTGGAGACGGACGGATTGCGAGTCGAGGTGCACAAGACGCCAGGACATTCCGACGACGGCGTGTCCTTCGTCGTCGCAGACGCCTGCTTCACGGGTGACACGCTGTTTCGCGACTCGGTCGGTGGCGGGCCCGGCGGCGAGCTGCGGCACTCGGTGATGGACGTTCTCATGACGCTTCCGCACGACACGCGGGTCTATCCGGGGCACACGGACGAGACGACGATTAGCCGCGAATGGGAGGAGAACCCGTTCGTCCGCTACTGGCGCGGAGTCGATCCGGAAGACGGTCGCCCATGCCGTGCCGTGGGCGAAGAGGCGACCCTCCTGGTCTGGTCGCCGGACTATGACGGCAAGGGTAAGGCGCTCGTCCGCTTCGCGGACGGAAACGAGGCGATTCTCGGCGCCTCCCGGCTCGAGCTCTAAGCGCACGCATATACCCAGTCGGGGTATACTGTGCGTATGCCCGAGTCGACGACGTACAGCGTCCCCGCTATTCACTGCGAGCACTGCGCGCTCTCCATTCGCGAGGAAGTGTCCGAGGTACCCGGCGTGGACACGATCTATGTCGACCTCGACGCGAAGACCGTGACGGTCGCAGGGCGCGAGGTCTCGGACGACCTCGTTCGGGCAGCCATCGTCGAGGCGGGCTACGAGCCGGCGTGAGCGCCACCACGCAGTCACCTCCTTCCGACGCGCACGAATCCCGCCTCGATCTCGAAGGTATGACGTGCGCATCCTGCGTCGCACGAATCGAGCGCAAGCTCAACAAGCTCGACGGGGTCGAGGCGACTGTGAACTTCGCGACCGAGCAAGCGACGGTGCGTCACGCGCCGTCCGTCAGCGTCGACGAGCTCGTCCGGGTGGTCGAGGCCGCGGGCTACCGCGCAAGTCCCGCCGCGGAAGCCGGCGCGCGCCGCGCAGAGGCGAGCGCCTTGCTCGCGAGGAAGCTCGTTGCCGCGATTGCGCTGACGGTGCCGGTCGCGCTGGTCGCGATGATCCCGCCGCTTCAGTTCCGGGGCTGGGAGTGGTTCGCGTTCGCGCTCGCGACACCGGTCGTCCTCTGGTGCGGCAGCGGCTTTCATCGCGCGGCGCTCCAGAACGCGCGCCACCTCGCTGCGACGATGGACACGCTCGTCTCCATAGGCACGCTCGCGGCCTGGATGTGGTCGACGGTTGTCCTCCTGGCCGGTTTGGAAGAAGACACGTACTTCGAGGTCGCCGCGGTGATCACGACGCTCATCCTGCTCGGGCGCTACCTCGAGGCCCGCGCGAAGCACCGGTCCGGAGACGCGATCCGCAAGCTGCTCGAGCTGGGTGCGAAGGAGGCTCGGGTGCTGCGCAACGGCAACGAGATCCTCCTGCCGTTGGAGGACGTCCTGGTCGGCGACCTATTCGTCGTCCGCCCGGGGGAGAAGGTCGCAACGGACGGCGAGATCGTGGAAGGAAACTCCGCACTCGACCAATCGCTCTTGACCGGAGAGTCGGTGCCCGTCGAAGTCGAGCCCGGCTCCGAGGTGGTCGGCGCTTCGCTCAACACGTACGGGCGGATCGTGGTGCGCGCGACGAAGGTAGGCGGCGACACCGCGCTCGCTCAGATCGCACGCCTCGTCGACGCCGCGCAGTCCGGGAAGGCGCCGGTGCAGCGACTCGTCGACCGGATCTCGGCGGTGTTCGTTCCCGTCGTGATCGCGGTTTCGCTAGGCACGCTCGCGGGCTGGCTCCTCGCCGGCTCGTCAGGCGGAGCCGCGTTTACGGCGGCGGTCGCGGTGCTGATCATCGCCTGCCCGTGCGCGCTCGGCCTCGCGACTCCCACTGCGCTCATGGTCGGAACCGGGCGCGGCGCTCAGCTCGGGATCCTCGTCAAGGGGCCTGAGGTGCTCGAGCAGACGAGAAAGATCGGAACGATCGTTCTGGACAAGACCGGGACCGTGACGGAGGGGAAGATGGAGCTCGTCCGGATAGAGCCGCTCGATGGAGCGTCGCGCCACGAGATCCTGCGTCGCGCCGGAGCGGTCGAGGACGCGTCGGAGCACCCGATCGGTCGGGCCGTTGCCGCCGCTGCGCGTGCCGAGCTCGGCCAGCTGCCTCCCGTGACGTCGTTCGTCAACCTGCCCGGGCTCGGCGTGCGAGGGGTGGTCGAAGGTACGGAGGTCGAGGTCGGACGGACAAACGGCGAGATCGCCGTCTCGTGGGAGGGCAGTGCCCGCGGCTTGCTCGTCGTACGCGACACGGTGAAGCCGTCGAGCGCAGCCGCTATCGCCGAGCTGCGGCGACTCGGTCTCGACCCTGTGCTGCTGACCGGCGATTCCGACGAGACGGCCCGGCGCGTCGCCGGCGAGGTCGGCATCGAGCACGTGCGCGCTCAGGTTCTTCCGCAGGACAAGGTCGACGAGGTAACTCGCCTCCAGCAGCAGGGCCAAGTCGTCGCGATGGTGGGCGACGGCATCAATGACGCACCGGCACTTGCGCAGGCGGATCTCGGAATCGCGATCGGCACGGGGACCGACGTTGCGATCGAGGCATCGGACGTGACGCTCGTGTCGGGGGATCTCCGAGCCGTCGCCGACGCGATCCGGCTCGCGCGCCGCACCCTGCGCACGATCGAGGGCAATCTCTTCTGGGCCTTCGCCTACAACGTTGCGGCGATCCCGCTGGCAGTGGCCGGGCTGCTGAGCCCGATGATCGCGGCGGCCGCAATGGCGGGCTCGAGTTTGTTCGTCGTCACGAACAGCCTCCGTCTGCGCCGCTTCACGAGCGTTCGCGAGGAGGTGCGCGCATGAGCGAGACGAGTCCGGGCACCCACGGCTACGTCGCCGACAAGGAGCGGATCGTCAAGCGGCTCCACCGCATCGAGGGCCAGGTGCGCGGTATCGAGCGGATGATCGAAGACGACCGCTACTGCATCGACGTGATTACGCAGATCTCCGCGGTCTCGACCGCGCTCGAGAGCGTGGCATTCCAAATCCTCGACGAGCACGTGAACCACTGCGTCGCCGGGGCGCTCGCATCCGGAGACGCCAGTGAGGCGGAGGCGAAGAGCAAGGAGCTGCTCGAAGCCGTACACCGCTTCGCGCGGGCACGCTAGCCGGCTGCGCTCAGCGTTCCTCCTCCGCGAGTCGGACGCCGAACGCGACGAGGACGATTCCGGTGACGGCGTCGATCGCCCGTCGGATCCTGCCCTGGAGGAACGTGCTGAGGCGGGCGACAGCAACGGCATAGAGCGAGAGCCAGGCGAGCGTCAGCGCACAAAAGAGGAGACCGAGGCCGAGCAGCGTGACGAACGCTCCTTCTCCCGGCCCCGCGAACTGAGGCAGCAGGCTCGCGAAGAAGATCGCCATCTTGGGGTTCCCGAGGTTGCTGAGCGCCCCTTGGCCAAGCGCTCGGCGAGGCGTCAGTAGCCGACGCGACTTTGCAACAGACTGTTGCTTGCGCTCGTTTCGCCGAGAGAGCGCCGACCAGAGCGACTGCGCGCCTAGATAGACGAGGTAGGCGGCTCCGAACAGCTTGAGAGCTCGGAAGGCGGGCTCGGATGCGCTCAGAAGCGCGACGAGCCCTGCGCTCGCGGCGAGCGTCCAGGCCAACTGACCGAGCGCAACTCCGGCCGCCGTCGCGATCCCGGCCCCGCGTCCACCTGAGAGCGCGTTCCGGATGGTGAGTGCGGTGTCCTGGCCGGGAGTGCAGATGACCACTGCAGAGACGGCCACGAACGCCGCGAGGCTGCCGAGCATGGCGGAAGTATCGCTCGCAAGCCTGCGTTCTCATCTCACGATGCCGCGCGCCGCCGCGTTTCCTCAGTCGATGGCGTCTCGCGCGCACCTGTCGCTCCTGGCGGTCGTGATCGTGTGGGCCGGCTCGTTCTCGGTGATCAAGGTGCTGCTCGACCACGGGCTTGCCGCCGGTGACATCGCGCTGCTTCGCTATGCGGTGGCCGCTCCGGGGTTCGCGTTTGTTCTCTGGCGAGCCGGCGGGCTGCCCGGCCTGACGCGGCGAGACGGAGTGCGCGTCGTGCTGGCGGGCGTCGTCATCGTCGTGGGTTACCACGTCTTCCTGAACGTCGGGACGCAGCACACGACATCAGGGGTCGCGGCGCTCGTCGTCGCCCTCTCACCCGGAATGACGCTGGTCCTTGCGGTGCTCATCGGTCTCGAGCGTCTGCACGGTCGGCGCGTCGCCGGACTCGCGCTCGCGCTCGCGGGCGTCGCGATCGTCGTCGGGCTCGGAGCCGGCGAGGAGCTCTCCTTCGAGAGCGCGAAAGGGCCGCTGATCGTCCTCGGCGCGCCGTTGTCGTTCGCCATCTACAACGTCGTCCTGAAGCCGCTCCTCGGCCGGTACGACCTGCTCGCCCTGACTGCGGCGACGAGTCTCGTCGGCACGCTTGGCCTCGTCCCGTTCGTGCGCGGTTCCACGTTCGACGCGACGACCGGGCTCTCCGCGCACGAACTGACACTCGTTCTCTATCTCGGGATCCTTGCAACCCTGTTCGGCTATATCGGCTGGAACATCGGGCTGCGCGGGCTCGGCCCGACGCGCGCCGTCGCGTACACCTATGCGATCTCCCCGCTGGCCGTACTCATCGGCGCGGTCGTCATCGAAGAGCCTGTGACGGTCTGGCTCGCCGTCGGCGCCGTCCTCGTCGTTGGGGGGATCGCGCTCGCCCAGCGTAGGCCTGCGGCTCGGCGGTCGGATAGCGTCGCGCCGTGGCGGAGCGAGTCCTCGCGCAGCGCGAGCTGAACCGGGCGCTCCTCGCGCGACAGCTCCTGCTCGAGCGCTCGACGTTGCCGATCCCGCGTGCCCTCGAGCGTATGGGCGGGATCCAGGATCAGTACGCTCCGAATGCGTACATCAGGCTCTGGTCCTGCCTCGAGCGCTTCAAGCGCGGCGATCTCACCCGCGCGCTCGCTCGACGCTCCGTGGTTCAGGCGTCTCTGATGCGCTCGACGATCCACGTTGTCTCGCGGCGGGACTACTGGCCGTTTGCCGTCGCCATTCGGGCTCAACACCGCGAGTGGTTGCTCCGCATTCGAAAGCCTCGACCGAGCGAACGCGACCTGGAGCGCCTAGCGGAGGAGCTGCGGACGCTCTTGGCCGACGGCCCTCGACGTCACGAGGAGCTCCTCGAGCTCGTCGGGGCGAGCTGGAACGTCGTGGGAGGGTGGCTCGAGCTCGTACGCGTTCCGCCCTCGGGAACATGGGAGCACCGACGTGCGCATCTGTTCCAGACGGCCGAGCGGTGGATCGGCCCCTGGGAGATGGAGGCGGACGGGGCGGCGGAGGACCAAGCGCTCGACCACCTCGTCCGCCGCTACCTAGGCGCCTTCGGGCCGGCGACGCGAAACGACGTCGCACTATGGGCGGGGGTGAAGGTGCACGACGTCGCGCCCGCGCTCGACCGCCTCTCGCTCAGGTGCTTTCGCGACGAACAGGGCAGCGAGTTGTTGGATGTCCCGCGAGCACCCCTTCCTGATCCGGACACCCCCGCTCCGGTGCGCTTCCTGCCCACGTGGGATGCCACGTTGCTCGTTCACGCCCGCCGCACTGGGATCCTTCCCGAGCGCTACCGGCAACGCATCTTTCACACGAAGGCGCCGCACTCTTATCCGACGTTCCTGGTCGACGGCGCGGTGGCCGGGACCTGGAAATACGAGCAGGGCCGGGTGACACTCGCACCGTTCGAGAAGCTCGACCGCGCGGTGTCGAGAGAGCTGCGCGAAGAGTCCGAGCGATTCGTCGCCTTTCACGCGTGAGCGAAGGTGCTTCGGAGCTCGCCCTCCACGAGGTCGGCCCAGCGCTCGGCGCGCGGTAGCCGGACGGGCTTGCCCAGCGGCGAGCGCAACGCCATCCCGTGCAGGCCGCCCGGGATGAGGGCGTAGCGACCGACGGACCCGGCAGCTCGGGCGCGCTCGAATCCCCGGCGCGAGCTGGCCGGGGAGACGCCGGGGATCCCCGGTAGCCAGCGGTCGAGGGCACCGTGGAACACCGTCAGACGCTTGCCCGCGATCGGCTCGAGGTCGAGCTGGTCGGGGATCCACGGTGCGAGCCCGATCACGCCCTCGACCTTCGGTGAGCTCGCCGCGGCGATGGCCACAGCGCCGCCCATTGAGAACCCGAGCATGACAACCCGTGCCGAGTCGGCCTCGCGGATCGCCGCGCGCGCGTCCGCGATACACGAGTCGAGACGGCGCCAAGACTTCACGCGATATCGAACTTCGGCGAATGCGAGCTCCGGAAGCCGGGGCGAGAGCTTGCCGACGAGCCACTCGATGGTCGCGCTCCACGTTCCCTCGACCTCGCTTGCCTGGCCGCCGTTCACGCACACGACTGTGCCGCGAGCCGCCGTTCCGGAGACGCGCATCTCCGCGCCTGTTGCGAGCCGGGACACCGTCGCGGGAACGCTACCCATCGAGGTCTGGCGAGAGAGTGAGTCGATTCTGTCGACCGTCGATACGATCGAGCGATGGCGGGGGGCGGGTACTGCGCATCGGTGAGCTGAGCCGCCGCGTCTCGGCGGCCGTTCGTGCCCGCCGGCAAGCCGCAAGATGAGGGGACAGTTCTCCGATGAGCGCTCGTTCGGCTTCGGCTGGATCGCGGACGAGCCGGCGTTCCTGCAACGTGCCTCTTACGCGCTCGTCGACGCAGGCGGTGTGTGGTTGGTCGACCCGGTCGACGTGGATGGGCTCGACGAGCGCGTGCGCGCAGCGGGCGAGCCGGCCGGCGTCCTCCAGCTCATCGACCGCCACGGGCGGGACGGCACAACGCTCGCCCGGCGCTACGGCGTTCCGATTCACCAGGCTCTTGCGGGCGGAGCGCCCGAGGCGCCGTTCGAGTTTTTCCGCTCCGTCGATCTCCCGCTCTGGCGCGAGGCGGCGCTTTGGTGGCCCGAGCGTCGGACGCTCGTGGTCGGCGACGCGCTCGGAACCGCGTCGTATTTCCTTGCCCCCGGCGAGCGCCTCGGCGTGCACCCGCTGCTGCGCATGCTTCCCCCGCGTTCGCTCGCGCGCTTCGAGCCCGAGCACGTGCTGTGCGGCCACGGCGCGGGTGTCCATGGAGTAGACGTTGCGACGGCGCTACAAGAGGCATTGCGCTCGTCGCGACGACGAACGCCAAAGTGGCTCGTCGGGCTGATCCGGAACGCTGTCGGTCGTTAAGCCTGTGGCACGCGAGCGCGTTCTCAGCCGCCTCGAGCTGAACCGGGCGCTACTCGCGCGGCAGCTCCTCCTCCGGCGCGTCACCCTGCCTGTCCCGCGGGCGATCGAGCGGGTCGGCGCGCTCCAGGCGCAGTGGCCGCCGTCACCGTACATCGCTCTCTGGTCGCGCCTCGAGGACTTCCGGCGCGAGTAGCTCGTCCGTGCGGTCGAGCGCAGGCAGGTGGTTCGAGCCACGCTCATGCGAACCACGCTCCATCACGTCAGCGCTCGTGACTACCTCGCCTACGCCGGCGAGCTGCGGGCGAGGCGGGTCGCCTCCCTCGAGGCTCAGCTCGCGACGTTTCCGGACGCGCTCGACCACGACGAGCTCGTCCAGACGCTCCTGGGTCATGTGGCCGAGCGCCCGCGGTCGCGACCCGAGCTGCTCGAGCTGCTCGGGCAACCGAAGCTCGAAGTCGACGAACGGCGTCCCTGGCTCGTATGGCACCTCCTCTCTGCGCGGGCGTCGCTCGTAAACGCGCCGCAGTCCTCCGCGTGGCGGATGAACACCTCGGGCTCGGCCTTCGTCCCCGCCGCGGCGTGGCTCGGTGCAGAAGCCGCGGCCGGCGAGGCAGCGATCGTGCACCTCCTGCGCCGCTACCTCGCCGCGTTCGGGCCTGCGACCCGGGCTGACGCGGCGCAATGGACCGGGCTGGCGATAAGAGTTCTCGAGCCCGCGTTCGATCGCCTATCACTGCGGCGGTTTCGAGACGAAGAGGGACGCCAGCTCTACGACCTCCCGCGAGCTCCGCTCCCGCCCGCGTCGACACGGCCTCCCCCGAGATTTCTGCCGATGTGGGACAGCACGCTCCTCGCGCACAGCGACCGGACGCGGATCTTGCCCGATGCCTATCGCGCGACCGTGATCCGGAGGAACGGGGACGTGCAACGCACGTTCCTCGTCGACGGCTTCGTCGCCGGGTTGTGGCAACTCGACGCGGGCCGGATCAGCCTAGAGCCATTCGAGCGGCTGTCGCGAGCGCAGCGTCGAGCGCTCGAGGTGGAGGGACGCGAGCTTGCAAGCTTTCACGCGCCAAGCCTCTAGGCTGCCCGCGTGGAACGCCGCCGGCAGAGACATCTCGCGCTCATCCTCGGGCGCGAGCTCGCGTCGCAGCTTGCGACGGCGACGTTCATCGCCGACGCGGACGGCGAGCTCGTCTTCTTCAACGAGCCTGCAGAGCAGATTCTCGGGCGAACGTTCTCCGAAGCCGGATCGATGCCGGCGGCCGAGTGGACGTCGATGTTCCAGCTCGAGACCGTCGAGGGCGATCCGCTTCCGCTCGACCAGATGCCGGCGGCAGTCGCGCTCCTCGAGCATCGCCCCACGCACGGGAGGCTTCGCATGACCGGCTTCGACGGCGTACAGCGAGTTCTGTCGGTTACCGGAATTCCGCTCTTCTCCTCGCGAGTCGAGTGCGTGGGCATGCTCGCGCTCTTCTGGCAGGAGGACGCACCCGGGGACGGTTAGTGGCCACCAGGCTCGCGAGTGTGTGGGGATGTCGCGGCTCGCTTCCCAGCCCGGGCGAGGACACGGTTCGGTACGGCGGGAACACCTCGTGCGTCCAGGTTCAGACAGGCGACGGCGTGCCCGTCATTCTCGACGCGGGCACGGGCATCAAGCGCCTCGGCGCGGAGCTCGCGAGCGCGGAGCGGATCCACGTGCTCCTTACTCATCTCCATCTCGATCACGTCGAGGGGCTCCGCTTCTTCGAGCCGCTGTGGCGTCCGACGACCGAGGTGCACCTCTGGGGGCCGCCCTCGCCGGTCTACACCCTCCGCGATCGGATCGCGCGTGCATTCTCCCCGCCGCTCTTCCCCGTCGACCTCGGCGACATTCCAGCCACCGTCGTGTTCCACGATGTTCCGGAGGACACCTGGGAGCTCGAGGGAATCCGCATCCAGGCAGACCACGTCTCCCACCCGGGCTCGACTGTCGGATACCGGCTCGAGCAAGACGGCCACACGCTCGCGTTCATCCCCGATCACGAGCCAGTCCTCGGCGTGGCGCTCGAGTCGCTCGCGGCGGAGTGGATCTCGGGCCACGCACTCGCCGCGGGCGCAGACGTTCTCGTCCACGACTGCCAGTTCACAGAGTCCGAGTACGCCGACAGGATGGGTTGGGGACACTCCAGCGTCGCGGACGCGGTCAGCTTCGCACGGCGAGCCGAGGTCGGACAACTCGTGCTCTTCCACCACGATCCCGACCGCTCGGACGAGGGCGTCGACCGTCTTGTCGAGCGAGCCGGCGAGCTGTGGGACGGAGCCGGCGGCGCGGCACCTATCGCCGCGTTCGAGGGGATGTCGCTAGAGGCTTAGCCGCGACAGCTAGCGCGCGACGAGGCGGCCGAGCACCACGCCGAAGAGAGCATGGCGCCAGGTGGCTTGTGCGAATGCACGGGAGTTCGTCAGGAGCGGCGGCACGCCTGGCTCGCCGCGCGCGGGATGGTACCGATCGATGAAATAACAGAGCGGGTAGAGGGCGAAGTGCTCGCTCAGCGCCATCCCAAGCGCAAGCTTTCGCGACTCAACCGGAACGATGCGCCGCGCCTCGTTGAAGACGAGCCCGAAGAGCGCTCCGTTCACCGCGTGCAGCGCGAGGCCGGTTGCCCGCCAGTGCGGTCCACGAGTCACGGCCTTTCCGAGCACCGCGACGTCCGAGTAGTCGCAGCCGAAGAGCCGGTGGTCGAGCGGCTCCTGAGCAGCCCAGACGCCGGCGGCCGTCGCGCCGGCCACCGCGGCTCGAATGCGACCCCTCACGAGGCAGGCGCCTCCACGGGATGCCGGACGCGGTCGCGCGCGGCGGCGAAGCGAATCGCCTCGTAGGCGATGAGCCCGACGCAAAGCGCCGCGACGGTTGCGAGCGTTGCGAGCGCGGGCAGCTCGAGTGCGATCGGGATCAGGACCAGCAGGAGGACGGACACGACGAGTCGCTGCCGGTTGAGCGTGCGCACGTTCCGTAGGCGAAAGAGGACGTGTCCGACGAGGTACAGCGCGACACCGCCGCAGAGAGCGACGGCGGGGACCGTTGCGAGGGGGTCGCTCATGTCGGCAAGCGTCTTCTTCACCCCGACGGCAAAGAGGATGATTCCCGCCACCATCGGCAGGTGGAGATAGCTGTACGAGTCGCGCGCCATCCGTAGCTGAGCGTTTCCGCTCGCCTCTCGCAAGTGTTTCTCCGCGACGATCGCAACCACGTCGAAATACGCCCACCAAAGCGCCCCGGCAATCGCCAGACCGAGGACCGCTGCTGCGACGACACCGACGCCGAGCTGGTTCGTTGCGCCCAACCCGACCGCGACGATCGATTCGCCCAGCGCGATGATGACGATCAGGCCGTGACGCTCAGCGAAGTGCCCGGCTTCGAGGTGCCATCCGCGTCCGCCTCCGATCCAGACGCCCGAAAAGTCGACGAGCAGCGCAAGAGCCCACAACCCAGTCTGCGCGGGGCCGTCAAAGGCTGACGCGACGAAGAGAAGGACGATGCTGCCGAGGGTGCCGGCGCTGAGACGAGCGATCGCCTCCAGAAGATCGCGATCGCCGCGACCAGCGAATGCATACAACGCCAGATGCGCGATCCGAATGGCCGCATACGCACACGCGAAGACGAATGCGTCGTCCCCGAACACATCCGGAACGGCGAGCGACGCGACGAGCATTGCCGTCATCGCACCGAAGACGACCACCCGTACCTCTCCATTCTCCGGATCGAGGGTGTTCGTCAGCCAGGAATAGGCGACCCACGCCCACCAGAGGATGCTCAAGACGAGGAGGCCCTTCACGAGGCCGGCCCAGGTCGGGTCGTTGGTGACGAGCGCGGTCACCTGGGTGAACGCGAAGACGAAGACCAGATCGAAGAAGAGCTCGAGTGGAGTGACGCGTTCTTCGCTGTCCCCGGTCCGAGACTGAACGGTCACGACGCGAGCCCGTAGCGAAGGAAGAGGTGATCGCCATGGCGCCGGACGCCGAGGAGCTGCTCACGGACGCCCGGCGGCATGAGCTCCACGGACTCCGCGAGCCCGAATCGGCTCTCCTGCCCGCGGTCGCCGGCCAGCAGCGGGGAAACGGTAAGGAAGAGCTCGTCGGCGAGACCCGCTCCGACCAGGCTGCCGAAGGTATGTGGCCCTGCCTCGCTCAAGACGAGCCTGTGCCCGCGCGCGTGCAATGCCTCGACGACACGGGACGGGTCGAGCGAAGCCTCGTCTCCCAGTGAAACGACCGTCGCGGCCTTCGGCACCGAGCCCCGTAGTCGCTCGGCGCCAGACGTGCTCGTGAGCACGATCGCTCCGGCCGCAAGCACGGGCCGAGAGGGGTCGATCGACCCACGTCCCGTAAGGATCGCGACCTCCGGCTGCTCCGGCTTGTCCAGTGTCCGGCGAAGCTCGGCGAATGCCTCGGCCCCCGGCGGATACACCTTGTCGTGCCTCCACGTGCCTTCCGGAG
>JACCVK010000217.1 GCA_013698195.1 Actinomycetota bacterium
GTCGAACGGATCTAGCCCGGCTCGCCGACGAGAGCCGGCTCACGCGTCTGCTTTGCGACCTTGTCGAGGATCGCCTCGCGCAGGCGTCCCGACGACAACACATGCTCGCGGGCGAGAACCCGCGCGCCCTCGGGGCTCCTTGCCGATATCGCCTCGCGGATCGCACGGTGCTGGCGGTCGTTCTTGCGGTACAGCTCGTCGAGGTCGGCGCCCGTCGCCCACACCGGCTTGACGAGGAATGTGCGGCGAGCGGCTTTCGCCATGCGCTCGATGAGCGGGACCTGCGCGGCCGCGTAGATCACGTTGTGGAAGGCGTGGTTCGCGAGCAGCCACTCGCGGGCGAGCTGGAGATCCTGCCGTCCGGCGTGACTCATCGCCACGAGCTCCTGGGTCGCGTGACTGAACCGTTGCTCGGCGTCCACGAGCGCGTCGAGGTCCGCCGTCGTCATCTTCGGCGTCGCGATCGCGGTCGCGAGGCTCTCGAGCTCCGCACGCGCGAGGAATGCCTCGCGAAGCTCGTCTCGCGCGAGCATCCGCACGCGGACGCCGCGATTCGGCTCGAAGCTGACGAGCCCGAGGGCCGCGAGACGGCGCAGCGCTTCACGCACCGGCGTGCGGCTGACGGCGAACTGCTCGGACAGGTGCTCCTGCCGCAGGACGCTTCCGGGCGGAATCTCGCCAGAGACGATCGCCTCCTCCAAAGCGAGTGCGATGTCGTCGGCCTTGGTGCCCAAATGATCGGTCATAGCTGCTCGGTCATGAGCGTTCGAGCTCCAGCAGCGCCTCGTATGCAGGCAGCGTGAGGAACTCCTCGAAGCCGTCGCCAAGCGCAACCTGCTCGAAAAGCTCGCGCGCTCGTGGGACGACCGGGTCGTCGGGCAGCTCGGACACGACCTCCTGGATCATCGTCTCCACCCGTGCGCGCTCGACGCGTCCGTAGCGCACCCACTGCCAAACCTGCGAGCGCGAGATCTCCGCGGTCGCCGCGTCCTCCATCAGGTTGTCGATCGCCGCGGCACCGGTGCCGGAGAGCCACGCCGCGAGGTAGCGGATGCCGACTGAGACGTTCGCGCGCACGCCCTCGTCGGACACATCCCCCGGCGTCGCAGGGACGTCGAGGAGATCTGCGGCATCGATTGAGACATCCCCGCGCGCGAGCTCGAGCTGATTCGGTCGCTCGCCGAAGGCGGCATCGAAGACCTCCGCGGCCACGGGAACGAGATCGGGATGCGCGACCCAGGTCCCGTCGAAGCCGTCGCCCGACTCGCGCAACTTGTCGTCGCGAACGCGGCTCAAGGCGAGCTCGTTTACCTCGGCATCCCGGCGACTGGGGATGAACGCCGCCATCCCGCCGATCGCGTGCGCGCCGCGCCTGTGGCACGTCTGCACGAGGAGCTCCGTGTAGGCGCGCATGAACGGGACTGTCATCGTCACATCGGCACGATCGGGCAGGACGAAGTCCTCGCGATCGCGGAACTTCTTGATCGCCGAGAAGATGTAGTCCCAGCGCCCCGCGTTGAGGCCACCGGAGTGCTCGCGCAGCTCGTACAGGATCTCGTCCATCTCGAACGCAGCGAGGATGGTCTCGATCAGCACCGTCGCCTTGATCGTCCCGATCGGGAGACCGAGGCGCTCCTGCGCGAAGAGGAAAACGTCATTCCAGAGCCGCGCCTCGAGGTGGTTTTCGAGCTTCGGGAGATAGAAATACGGGCCTGTTCCGGCCACGAGCAAGCTCTCCGCGTTTCGCTCGAGGTAGACACCGAAGTCGAAGAAGCTCGCCGACACCGGTTTGCCGTGTATCTCGACGTGCCGCTCGAGGAGGTGCCAGCCTCGCGGACGCACTAAGAGCACCGCGACTTCGTCTCCCAGCTGGTAGCTCTTCTCTCCGCTCTCGACGGAGATCGTGCGCTCGATCGCGTCCGTGAGGTTCTGCTGCCCGCCGACCACGTTGGCCCAGGTCGGCGAGTTCGCGTCCTCGAAGTCGGACATGTAGATCCGCGCGCCCGAGTTGAACGCGTTGATCACCATCTTCCGGTCGCCCGCGGGGCCGGTGATCTCGACCCGTCTGTCCTCGAGGTCATGCGGTACCCGGGCGATCTGCCAGTCGCCCTCTCGGATCGCGCGAGTCGCCTCGAGAAAGTCCGGAGTCTCGCCGGCACTGATCCGCTGCTGCCGCTCCGCGCGCGCGCGCAGCAGCTCTTCGCGACGCTCGCCGAACTCGCGTTCGAGCGCCGCGACGAGCTCGAGCGCTCCCGCGGTCAGGACTCCGGTCTCGTCCGCGGCGAGGACGGCGACCCCGGAGGTGGCCGCACCTGTGCTCACGCGGTCGGTGCCGGCACGAACTGCTCTTCCTCGGTCGAGCCCTTGAGCGCGAGCGTCGAGCTCTCCCCGCCCGTGACCGCGTCGAGCACCGCGTCGAAGTAGCCCGCCCCAACCTCGCGCTGATGACGCGTTGCCGTGTACCCGAACTCCTCGAGCGAAAACTCCTGCTCCTGGAGCCGGACATACGCGCTCATCCCTTCCTCGCCGTAGCCGCGTGCGAGGTCGAACATCGATGCACAGACTGCGTGGAAGCCCGCAAGCGTCACGAACTGGAAACGGTAACCCAGCTCGCCGAGCTCACGCTGGAATGCCGCGATCGTGTCGTCGTCCAGGTGCTTCTTCCAGTTGAAGGAG
>JACCVK010000225.1 GCA_013698195.1 Actinomycetota bacterium
CCTCGAAGGTCGCAATCCAAGGGCCGCGGCCGCAAACTGCGATGGAGATTGCGGTCGCGCGACGGGGTACGAGCCGATAGACGCTGCGAGCGTGCGGCCCGCGGATAGTCAGGGTCGTTCGAAAGTCGGGCTTCGCCCGAAAGGCAATGCGCCCGGAGAGCTCACCCGACGGTGAGGAGGGCCAGATGCGAAACGCGCCCGAGCGTCCCAATGAGGCCTTGCCGTAGTACCCCTCGGCGACGAAGCGGAGTCTCGGAGTCCCGGTCGGACGCCAGAGCCGGTGAGTGGGCGCTGACGCGATGGGGACGGCGGCGTCGAGCTCGACGCGTCCACCGTACTCGTCGATCACGAGAGGTCGAACGACCGGACGCCCGTCGCTTACAAGAGTGCCGTCGCGAGCGATCGAGACGCGCTCGATCCTGTACGCGTCGGACACGGGAACATCCCGAAGCAGCAGCAAAGAGTCCAGCGAGCGGTTCCAGAAGAGCTGTTGATACGTGTCTCCGCTCACCCTGAACAGGCGAACGAGCGCGGCGTTCTCGACCCCTCGGTCGACGACCCAAGCTCGCTCGGCAGGCAGGTATCGATCGCGGACACGGGCAGTTCCCTCGAGGTCGTAGGCGGCTGCGCCGAGCGACCCCAGCGCGCAGAACGCCGTGCCGAGGCCCAGCACGATCACAGCTCCCGAGCGGGGCCGAAACGAGCACGCGAGCGCGCCGAGTACGAGCACGCTCGAGGCCGCGGCGAGCGCCAGCGCTCCGACCCCCGGGCCGCCCAGCGCTTGCTCGAGGCGAAAGGCCGCAAGGAGGAACGCCGCTTGCGTTTTCTCCTCGGCCGCAGTTGCAAATGTGAGGGGAAGCACGGCCACGACGACAAGCGGTGCCAAAGAGATGAGCGCAAGAGCACGCCGGTGCGGCCATCCGCGTGACGCGTATAGCCCGAAGAGGAGCGCGAGGAGCGGAAGCGCGTAGAAGAAGTCGCGCTCCTGGATGCGGTCTACGTCGCCGTACGTGGCAGCCTCTCCAAGGAGCCCGAGGCTGAACGCACCGGCGAACGCGCCGAACGCGAGCTCCTCGCGCGAGCGCGGCCGTGCCAGGGCGAGTACAAGGCCGAGTACTGCACCGGGAATGAGCAACCAGCCCCCGGCGTAGGCGAGTCCGAACGCGTTCGTCGCGAGTCGCTCGGTGGGCCCGACACCGAGATCTACGTCGAGGAAGCTTCCGTGCTGACCCACGGCGCCGGGGCGGGTGGCGGCGGCCGCCACTCCTAGCGCGAAGACCGAGAGCGGAAGGGCTTGGTCGCGGACAATCCGCGTTGGCGCCCGCTCGCGAACGGCGATCGCCGCGACCGCCACGACGTATGCGAGCGGGAGCACGAAAAACTGAACTCGAGCCAAGATGGCCAGCGCGACCAGCACGAGGAAGAGAAGCTGGCGTCGAGTCCCGCCTCGTGCGAGGGCAAGCGTTCCGGCGGCGACCGCGGCAAGGGCGATCGGGTACGCGATCGGCTCGGCCAGGATCCGAGACGCGTAGAGGAAGTCGGGGACGGCGAGGGAGAAGGCCGCGCAGCCGAGGGCCACGCCTGCTCCGAGGTCGAGCCGGCGTGCGAGGAAGTAGACAGGGAGGGCGACGAGCGACATGACGAGGACGCCGAAGACCTGCACGAGGTGGTACGAGAGCGCGGTGTCGCCGACCAGCCAGAACGGTGCCGTCAACACAGGTTGGAGTAGCGCAGGGAACCCGGCATCGGCGCCACGCACCAGCGGGCTCCCGGTCTCACCGAGAGAGCGTGCGAGCTCCGCGTAGAGATACTCGTCCGGAAAGTACGCCGGCGTCGACTTGTGCCAGGCGGCGAGAGACCGCACGACGACGCTGGCGCCTACGATCGCTGCGACACCGAAGGCGACGCCGGAGCGGGGTAGGGCGAGCGCAAGGCTCGCCGGCCGGCGTGGAACAGACGCCGCGGTTTCCACGCTTCTTCTCATCGGCATGCGTCTGAACTGCCTTGATCGAGCCCCGGTTGGAACTCGCTAGGCACTCGGGCGCTACCCGGTAGTGGCTTGCTACACTTCGGCTCGCACTTCCACCCGCTTTCGGCGGTTGCGGTGGGGTGCGCTCGTGCGCTATCCTTCCCGGTTCCGCCGAGCTTCGCCCGTCCAACCCTGCACGCAGTTACTAGAGGGAGTCACATTTGAGCAGCGTTGCTGTCGCGCCACGCGCGCGCAAGAGCTTTTCGCGCCTGAAGCATGTCCTCGACCTCCCCAACCTGATTGACATCCAGAAGGCCTCGTTCGACTGGTTCATGAAACAGGGCCTGCGGGAGACGATCGACGATATCTCGCCGATCGAGGACTACACAGGCACGCTGGCCGTCGAGTTCGGAGAGTACGAGTTCGGCGAGTCGCAGTTTTCGATCCAGGAGTGCCGCGAGAAGGACCTGACCTACCAGGTTCCGCTCTCGATCACGGTCCGCTTCGTCAACAAGGAGACCGGCGAGATCCGCGAGCAGCGGGTCTTCATGGGCGACTTCCCGATGATGACTCCATGGGGGACCTTCATCATCAACGGCACCGAGCGCGTCATCGTGACGCAGCTCGTTCGCAGCCCTGGTGCCTATCTGATGGAGCCCAAGGACGCGACGAAGCAGGTCTTTATGGCGAACCTGATGCCCTCGCGCGGGTCGTGGCTCGAGGTCGAGATCGACAAGAAGGGCATCGTCTTCGCCCGCATCGACCGCAAGCGGAAGCTCACGGTAACGACGCTTCTGCGAGCGTTGCCGACAGGCGAGCGCTTCGACGAGCTGTTCAAGCCCGTCGTCCGCGATCTCCCCGGCTTCAAGGGACTCGGAGAGGACGCCTTCAACAAGAAGTTCGCCGAGTTCTCGCAGGCGTTCCAGGTCGACACGTCGTCGAACGAGAAGATCCTCGAGCTCTTCGGCGGGTCGATCTTCATCCAGAACACGTTGGACAAGGACCCGTCCACGCGCGAGGACGAGGCGCTGATCGAGGTCTTCAAGAAGCAGCGGCCCGGCGAGCCGCCGACACTCGACAACGCGAAGAACCTCCTGCGCGGACTGTTCTTCGATCCGAAGCGCTATGACCTGACGCGCGTCGGCCGGTACAAGCTCGACCAGCGGTTGGGCCTCTCGGTGCCGGACGACGTGCGGGTCCTGACACCGGCGGACATCCTCGCCCTGGTTCGGCGGCTTGTCGACATGCCGACCAACCTCGGACTAGTCGAGGAATCCAAGGACTACGCGGCGGACGCCTCGCAGCTCTCACGCGACCCGATCCGCAGCGAGCTCGACGAGTACGAGGACTTCGGCAACCGGCGTCTACGGACGACGGGCGAGCTGATCCAGGAGGCGTTCCGGGTCGGCCTCTACCGCATGGAGCGGGTTGTCCGCGAGCGGATGACGACGGAGGACGTCGACACCATCACGCCGCAGACGATCATCAACATCCGTCCGGTGGTCGCAGCGCTCAAGGAGTTCTTCGGCTCCTCTCAGCTCTCGCAGTTCATGGATCAGACGAACTCGCTCGCGGGGCTCACGCACCGCCGACGCCTGTCCGCGCTCGGCGCGGGCGGGCTGACCAGGGAGCGGGCGCCGATCGAGGTGCGCGACGTCCATCCGACGCACTACGGACGCATGTGCCCGATCGAGACGCCGGAGGGCCCGAACATCGGGCTCATCGGCTCCCTCGCCTCGTTTGCGACCGTGTCCGAGTTCGGCTTCATCCAGACGCCCTACCGCGTGGTCAAGGGCGGGAAGGTGAGCGACGAGATCATCTACCTCGATGCGGCGGAGGAGCGCCAGTTCACCATCGCCCAAGCTTCCGAGCCCGTCGATCCGAAGACGGGGAAATTCCTGCACGAGCAGGTGCTCTGCCGTTCGAAGGACGGCGAGGCGGTCATGGCCGCGCCGAAGAACATCGAGTACATGGACGTGTCGCCGGCCCAGATCGTCTCGGTCGCGACGGCGCTGATCCCGTTCCTCGAGCACAACGACGCGAACCGCGCGCTCATGGGCGCGAACATGCAGCGTCAGGCGGTGCCGCTCATGATCCCGCAGGCGCCGATCGTGGGCACCGGTCTCGAGTACCGCGCCGCCGTGGACACGGGTGACGTCGTGCTCTCGCGAAGCGATGGCTCGATCGTGGACGTCGACGCGGAGCGCATCGTCGTCGAGGGCCGCGGCAGCCGGGACGAGTACCCGCTGACGAAGTTCATGCGGTCCAACCAGGGCACGATCATCCATCAGAAGCCGGTCGTGACCCTCGGTGACAAGGTGAAGAAGGGCGACGTGCTTGCCGACGGCAGCTCGACCGACGGTGGAGAGCTCGCGCTCGGCGCGAACCTGCTCGTCGCGTTCATGCCGTGGGAAGGGTTCAACTTCGAGGACGCGATCGTCATCTCGGAGCGGCTCGTCAAGGATGACGTGCTGAGCTCGATCCACATCCACGAGTACGAGATCGACGCACGTTCCACGAAGCTCGGCGACGAGGAGATCACGCGGGACATCCCGAACCGCTCGGAGGAATCGCTCGCGAACCTCGACGAACGCGGCGTTGTCCGCATCGGCGCCGACGTCGACGCCGGTCACCTACTCGTCGGCAAGGTCACGCCTAAGGGCGAGACGGAGCTCACGGCTGAGGAGAAGCTGATCCGCGCGATCTTCAAGGAGAAGGCGCGCGAGGTACGCGACACCTCACTCAAGGTCCCGAACGGCGAAGGCGGCAAGGTCATCGGCGTCAAGACGTTCTCCCGCGACGCCGGCGACGACCTGTCGCCGGGTGTCAACGAGCTCGTCCGCGTCTACGTTGCGAAGAAGCGCAAGATCGCCGAAGGCGACAAGCTCGCCGGACGCCACGGCAACAAGGGTGTTATCGCAAAGATCGTCCCCGACGAGGACATGCCGTTCCTCGAGGACGGGCGCGCGGTCGACGTCGTGCTCAATCCGCTCGGTGTGCCGAGCCGGATGAACATCGGTCAGATCCTCGAGACCCACCTGGGGTGGGCGGCCGCGCATGGCGTGTTCGAGGAGGGCGATCCGGTGAGCACGCGGGCTCCGATCAACGCGCCGAATCCGCGAGCCGTCGCGACACCGGTCTTCGACGGCGCGACTCCGGAGGACGTCGACGATGCGCTCGCCGAATGGGCGCGTGCGACCGAGGACGCGCTGGGAGTGAAGTCGAATGGGCGTCCGAGCGAGCGGAGCTCTGGAAAGGTGACGCTCTTCGACGGGAAGACGGGCGAGCCGTTCGCCCAGGACGTGACCGTCGGCTTCATGTACATCATGAAGCTGCTTCACCTCGTGGACGACAAGATCCACGCACGCTCGACCGGCCCGTACTCGCTCGTCACGCAGCAGCCGCTCGGCGGCAAGGCGCAGTTCGGCGGTCAGCGCTTCGGCGAGATGGAGGTGTGGGCGCTCGAGGCGTACGGCTCGGCGTACACGCTTCAGGAGATGCTCACGATCAAGTCCGACGACACGATCGGGCGCGTCAAGGCGTACGAGGCGATCGTCAAGGGCGAGAATATCGCCGAGCCCTCGATCCCCGAGTCGTTCAAGGTGCTGCTCAAGGAGATGCAGTCCCTGGCGCTCGACGTGCAAGTGCTGTCGGACGAGGGCCGCGAGGTCGAGGTGCGCGAGGAGGACGACGAGCTCTTGCGGGCCGCCGAGGAGCTCGGCATCGACCTCTCGCCCAGCTCACTCCAGGCGGCAGCCCGCCAGCCCACGGCCGAAGAGGTCGAGGAAGGCGGAGAGCGTGCCGACGAGGCCGGCGAACTCGTACTCGCAGCCGACGAGGAGCTCGGCTCCGTGGACGGCGAGACGCCCGTCGAGACTGAGCAATGACCTATAGCCGGCACGCTGCCGGCGCAAGCACGGCTACAGAACAGCCAAGACAGAGGAAGGAAGCGAAATTGGTCACTGGCCCCTCTAGCGATTTCACCGGAGGTGAAAGCGCTTGATCGACATCAACGACTTCGACGCGATCCGTATCGGGCTCGCCTCGAGTAAGCAGATTCGTGACTGGTCGTCCGGCGAGGTTACGAAGCCCGAGACGATCAACTACCGCACGCTCAAGCCCGAGCGCGACGGGCTCTTCTGCGAGCGCATCTTCGGTCCGACGAAGGACTGGGAGTGCTACTGCGGCAAGTACAAGCGCGTCCGCTACAAGGGCATCATCTGCGAGCGCTGCGGCGTCGAGG
>JACCVK010000226.1 GCA_013698195.1 Actinomycetota bacterium
CGCTACGGACGAGATAGCCGCCGCGGTGCTCCGCGACGACGCGGGCGGGGCGAAAGCCACGCTCCGCATATGGGTCGAAGGCCGCCTCGAGCTCGTCAGACCACCCCAGTGAGACGAGCTCTTGCACGGCCAGGGTGCGATCGGACACTGCTGCTCCTTCACTCGGTAAAGGTGAACGCGAACCTGACCACGGCTCGGCGCGTCCGAGTGGAGCGTGCGCTAGGGAAGAGCGACCTAGCTCAGGACGACGGCGAGCCGGAGGTGATGAAGCGGACGACTTTCATGGACACAACCTCCTCTCGCTCGACGACCCGACCAGGGTACGGGCCCAGGGTACGGGCCTTACCGGCCGACGTCAACCACTTGACTTGAGGCACGCGGTTCCGTTTCATGGTCCCCGGGTGGGGAAACCCTGGTGAACATCGAGGCGTCACCGGTCACCAGCGATTCGACGCGCCCGGCCGCGAACGGATCGCCGATGGTGCGACTCGAAGGCGTGCGGAAGAGCTTCGGCGACAACCTCGTTCTCGACGGGATCGACCTGAGCGTCGCGCTCGGTGAGGTGCTGGTCGTCATCGGTCCGAGCGGGAGCGGAAAAAGCACGTTGCTCCGTTGCGTGAACCTGCTCGAGCCGATTCAGGCGGGCCGCATCTACCTGGAGGGCGAGGAGATCACCGGCAAGGGCACGGACGTCTCCGGGGTCCGGCAGCGGATCGGAATCGTCTTCCAGCAGTTCAACCTCTTCCCTCATTTGAAGGCGATCGACAACCTGACCCTCGCAGCTCGCCGCATCCGCAAGCTACCCCGGCGCGAGGCTGAAGCACGCGGGCGCGAGCTGCTCGCCTCGGTCGGCCTCGAGGAGAAGGCGGACCAGTATCCGCATCAGCTCTCCGGCGGCCAGCAGCAGCGGGTGGCCATCGCGCGGGCGCTGATGATGAACCCGCACGTGATGCTCTTCGACGAGGTCACGTCCGCACTCGACCCGGAGCTCGTCGGCGAGGTGCTCGTCGTTATGCGCGACCTCGCCAGAACGGGTATGACCATGCTCGTGGTCACGCACGAGATGCACTTCGCCCGCGACGTGGGAGACCGCGTGGTGTTCATGGACGAGGGCCGCATCGTCGAGCAAGGCCCGCCGGCGGAGATCCTCGACCAACCGAAGAAGGAGCGCACGCAGCAGTTTCTGCGGCGCAGCCTGCAACTCGCACACTCCCTGGAGGAGCTCACCATCGACGAAGGAGGAAAGGCCGAATGAGAAGAGTCAAAATCGGGATCGTCGCGACGGTCGCGGCGGGCACACTGCTCGCCGTCTGGGGCGGCGTAGCATCCGCCCGCGAGGCCGATTCGACCGCCAGCCTCGCGGCGGCGCAGGCGAAGCTGCCGCCGCTCCCCGCGGACATCCGCTCGCGGGGGCGGTTCAACATCGCCGTCAAGTGCGACACGCCGCCGTTCGGCTACATCGGTGCGCGGAGCCAGAACGCCGGCTTCGACGTCGAGATCGCGCGCTTGTTCGCGAAGTTCGCGTTCGGCAAGCCGAATCGGGTAACGATGTCGTGCGTCACGACGCCGGCGCGCGAGCCGGCCCTTACGACAGGCCGGGTCGACCTCGTGATCGCGACGTTCACCTACAACACGGATCGCGAGACGCGCATCGACTTCTCGCGTGCGTACTACAAGGCGACCGGGCGGCTGCTCGTCAAGAACGGCGGCTCGGTGCAGGGGCTCAACGACCTCGCCGGCAAGACGATCGCGACCACGAGTGGCTCGGTCTACGACCGCTGGGTGAAGAACTGTTACAAGGACACGAAGCTCGTCATCACCGACGGCTTCACGAACGCGCTCTTGGCATTCAGGGACGGGCGTGCGGACGCGCTCATGTTCGACGACACGATCCTCCTCGGGATCGCGGTGACCGATCCGACGACGAAGCTCACCGACGACCTCTTCCTGCAGCAGCCGTACGGCATCGGGATCCAGCAGGGGAACGTCGCGCTGAAGCGCTGGGTCGACTCCCGGCTCAACCTGATGAAGAAGCGTGACCTGTTCTTCCCGATCCTCAAGAACACGGTGCCTCCGAAGCAGGTCGCGCCGTTCTCGAAGAACATCCTGAGGCCGAAGCAGACGTTCGCCTACAACCAGGGCGACATCACGACGGTGTGCTCGTAGCGGGTACACCTGCGGAGGTAAAGGAAGGAGCGGCCGCGCACGCGGCCGCTCCGCTTTTCGGATGAGCTCGTTACTCGCGCTCGGCTTCGACCCGTCGTTCTTCTCGGACGTGTGGTCGTTCGTGGACGCGAACGCCGACGAGCTCCAGGCGGGACTGCGCAGGACGCTCCTCGTGTCGGCGATCGCGATCGCAGGCGCGTTCTTCATCGGCCTCGTCCTCGGTGCCGCTCGCGCGCACCGCGTACCTGTCGTAAGTCAACTCGCCGCTGTCTACGTCGAGGTGATCCGCAACACGCCGATCCTCGTCCAGATCTTCTTCCTCTTCTACGGGCTGCCTCAGATCGGCGTCCGGCTCGAGGCGTTCACGGTCGCGTGGCTCGCAGTGATGATCTGGGGCGGCGCCTTCAACACGGAGAACTTCCGCGCCGGATTCGAGGCCGTGCCGGCGCGCCTGCGCGAGGCGGGCTTCGCGCTCGGGTTCGGCGGCATCTCGACCTTCCTCAACGTCACGCTTCCGATCGGCGGACGCATCGCCCTGCCGTCCTCGATCAACACCTACATCAGCGTCGTCAAGAACACGTCCCTGATGTACGTCATCAGCTATCCGGAGCTCACGACCACGGTGCTTCAAGTCCAGGCGCTGACGCTCCAGACCGTCGAAGCTTTCACCGTCCTCGCCGCGACCTACCTGATCATCGTCTGGACGCTGTCCGCGCTGATCCGGTTTCTGGAGTCGCATCTCGCCCTGCCGAAGGCGCTCTGATGAACCTCCCGGACTGGGTCGGCGACGTCGCCCGCTACATGCTCGAGGAGGGTCTCGTCAACACCCTCAGAATCGCCGGCATCTCCCTCGCGGGTGCGGTGCTAATCGGCGTCACGCTGGGAACGCTGATGACGATCCGATTCCTGCCGCTCCGGGGGGTCATCCGCCTCTACATCGAGTTCTGGCGCGGACTTCCGATCCTCGTGACGATCTTCATCATCTACTTCCTCCTCCCTGCGGTGAGCCTGAGCCTGCGGTTCGAGGCGCTCACCGCGGCTGCGATCGGCCTCATCCTCTGGGGCAGCGCGCAGGTGGCCGAAGCGACGCGGGGCGCGGTGCAGTCGATCCCGCGCGAGCAGCACGAGGCGGCCTCGGCCCTCGGCTTCGGCTGGGTCGGCCGGCACGCCTTCGTGATCATGCCGCAGGCGCTCCGCCGGCTCCTCCCCCCGCTCGTGAGCCTGCTCGTCAACATCATCCAGAACACGACGATCGCGCAGGTAATCGGGGCGAATGAGCTGCTCGAGTCCGGCGAGCGCTCGGTCGAGCGACTCACCGCGCCACCGCCGATCGGACTCGGCGAGATCCACTCCTTCGAGATCTACGCCGCGGTCATGGCGATCTTCTTCGTCATCTCGTTCCCGCTGACTCGGCTGGCGGCGTACCTCGAGAAGCGTTTGATCTAGGGCTATCCTGTCTCGGCCGCGGTGGCGGTAGCTCAGTTGGTAGAGCCCCGGGTTGTGGTCCCGGTGGTCGCGGGTTCGAGTCCCGTCCGCCACCCCTCTAGATCTCGCTCCGCTGTTATCCGTTCCCGCCGGCCCGGCTAGCCCGCGCGGATCGTTCGCCAAGAGTCCCATGTGATCTTGAGGATCACGAGAGTGATCGCCAGGCCCACGACGGGGTCGGCGACCTCGAAGCCAAGTGCGACGACGCCGGCGCTTGCGATCACGCCCAGCGACACGTATGCATCAATACGCGCATGGTTTCCGTCGGCGACGAGCGCGGGGCTGTGCAGGCGGCGCCCGGCACGAAGCCGGACGTGCGCAGCGGCCTGGTTGCCGACAAAGCCGAGCGCTCCCGCGGCTGCGAGAACCCACAGGTGCGAGAGATCCTGGGGATGCAGAAATCGGACGATCGTCTCGTAGAGAGCCACGGCAGCGCTGACGACGATGGCAAGCACGACGAGGTAACCCGCCAGCCGTTCGGCGCGTTCGCTCCGCACGAAGAAGGCGATGCCAAGGGGGATCGCCGTCAGGGCATCTCCGCCGTTGTGGATCAGATCGGCGAGAAGCGCCACGCTGCTGGTGAGCACGAAGAGCGCCCCCTGCGCGAGAGCTGTCAGCCCAAGGATTCCGAAGCTGATCGATACCGCGCGCACTCCTGCTCGCGAACGCACGATCGACCGATCGACGAGCCCGTGCGAGTGACCGTGTGCCTCCTCGGAGACGTGCTGATGCGGCCCATGACCGTGATCGTGGACGCCGACCTCCTCGTCGTGAGAGTCGTCTGTGGCGTGGACGTGGTCGTGTGCTACGGGGACACTTCCGGAATGCATCTGTTCACCGTATCGACGTCCGGCTGCTCCTCTCGGTTGACCCGGGCACGCCACGACTGGAAGGCTTCGCCGCGATGACAAGCCAACGGGTCAGCAGGATTCACCGCGGCCTCATCGCCGCGCTCGTGTCGATCTACATTGCCTTCGCGATCGTGGGCATCTTCTGGGACTTCGTCGACGGCAAGGTGCTCTGGGTCGTAATCCTCGGCGGAGCGGCGGCAGCGATCGTCATCGGCGCGGTCGTTCGGAACGCACCGTGGTGGATCTCTGTCGGCCTGATCTCGGTCGGTGCGATCGTCGGCGGGGTCGTGCTGCTGTGGACGATCCTGGTCCCGCTCGCCGCGGCGGTGCTCGTCGCATTGACCTTCTCGATCTCGCGGCGCTCGCAGCCCGCGTAGCGCAGCCGGGAGGGAAACGCGGTGCGACACACGCGGCACGGGTGGTGGCTCGAGGAAGCCGGTCCTGTCGTGCCAACCCGCCCGCTCGACGGGAACGCGCGGGCCGATGTCGTCGTCGTCGGCGGCGGCTATCTCGGGCTCTGGACGGCCTGGCAACTCTGCGAACTGGAGCCTGAGG
>JACCVK010000351.1 GCA_013698195.1 Actinomycetota bacterium
CTCCCGGGCTCGGAATCTCGGTGTCGACCTTGTCGGTGGAGATCTCCAGGAGAGGCTCGTCCCGCCCGATCGTCTCGCCGACCTGCTTCAGCCACTTCGTGATCGTGCCCTCCGAGACGGAGACCCCCATCTGCGGCATCACGACCTGGATCTCGGTTCCGGTGCTCACGTTTCGCCCCTTTGCGCCATCAATACTCCACGAGCTGCCGAAGTCCCTTGACGACGTCGTCGACCTGCGGGATGAATGCCTTCTCGAGTGGAGGCGAGAACGGGACCGGCGTGTCCGGAGCCGCGATTCGCATGACGGGCGCGTCGAGATCCTCGAATGCCTCCTCAGCGATCGTCGCCGCGATCTCGCCACCGAAGCCGCCGGTGCGCGTGTCCTCGTGGAGGACGAGCACCTTCGACGTGCGCCGGACGCCCTCGAGCACGCGCTCCTTGTCCCACGGGATAAGCGTGCGCAGGTCGAGCACCTCGATCTCGTGCCCGTCTTTCTGGAGCTCGTCTGCGGCCTCGCTCGCCGTGTGCACCATCGCGCCCCAGGTCACGACGATCGCGTCGTCACCCGGCCGATGGACACGCGCCTGCCCGAACGGCGTCGTGTAGCGCTCGTCGGGTACCTCGGCCTTGATTCGACGGTAGAGATGCTTGTGCTCGAAGTAGAGGACGGGGTTCGGATCCTCGATCGACGTCGCGAGCAGCCCCTTCGCATCCTCGGGAGTCGCCGGGCAGACGATCTTCAGGCCGGGGATATGCGCAAATGAGCTCTCGGGGTTCTGGGAGTGGAAAGGCCCGCCGGAGAAGCCACCTCCCGAGGGGAGCCGAACGACGATCGGCACCGGAGTTCCGCCGCGGAAGAACTGCTTCGCAGCGACCGTCACAAGGTGATCCCAGGCACACGAGATGAAGTCTGCGAACTGCATCTCGGCGACGGGTCGCAGGCCCATGAGCGCCGCCCCGGTCGCGCCCCCGACGATCGCGGTCTCCGAGAGCGGAGTGTCGAGAACGCGCCACGGTCCGAACTCCTCCTGGAACCCGTTCGTCACCTTGAAGGCGCCGCCGTACACTCCGACGTCCTGACCGAGCACTACGACCCGCCCGTCGCGCCGCATCTCCTCGCGGAGGCCGTCGGAGATCGCCTGGATGTAAGTCCGCTCTGCCATCTATCGGGCCATCACTTGTGGTGGGGGGTGTCGAGGTCTTCCTGCGAGGCGAATACGCCCTTCTCGAGCCCGGCGGGATCGGGAAGTGGGGATGCGTCGGCACGCTCGAGCGCGTCGTTCAGGATGCGCTTGACCGCCGAGGTGATCTCGTCCTCTTCCTCGTCGGTCATGTCGGCCTGACCGCGGAGCCACGCGCGGTAGCGCTCGATCGGATCCTGTTCGGCCCACTGCTCGAACATGTCCTTCGGGACGTAGAACGCGTCGTCGTGCACGGCGTGCCCCTCCATGCGGAGGGTGAGACACTCGATGAGCGTCGGCCCGCCTCCGGCGCGCGCCTTCTCGATCGCGCGCTTCGCCTCCCGATAGACGGCGAGCACGTCGGTGCCGTCGACGACCACACCCTCGAACCCGTACGCGGCCGCGCGGTCGGCGACGTGCTCGATCGGATACCCGAGGTAGGTCGGCGTCGAGTACGCCCACTGGTTGTTGTCGCAGACGTACACGATCGGCAACCGGCGGACTCCCGCGAGATTCATGCTCTCGTGCGCGTCGCCGCGCGCCGCGGAGCCTTCGCCGAACCAGCCGAGAGCCACTCGTTTTTCGCCGCGGATGCGGAACGCGAGCGCCATCCCTGTCGCGACCGGCAGCATGGCCGGCAAATGGCTGACCATCGGATGCAGTCCGAGCTCCGGAACGGCCATGTGCACGTTTCCGTCCCGGCCGCGTGTGGGACCGCCCTCGCGTCCCATGTACTGAGCAAAGATTCGCCAAGGCTCCACGCCGCGCACGACGTGGACGCCCATGTCGCGGTGCAGTGGGGTCCCGACGTCGTTCGGGCCCATCGCCGTGCCGACGCCCACCGCCGCGCCCTCGTTACCGCGACCGGTGTAGAAGGAACCCGGGATCTTGCCCTGCTTGTAGAGGATGTGCCCGCGTTCCTCGATTCCACGGGTGATCAGCAGGTGCCGGTAGATCGCGAGCAAGTCCTCGCGGTCGAGGCCGGCTTCCTTGACTTCCTGGAGCGAGCCGGCAGGCTCGGCTTCACGTACAGCCATGCAGCGATCCCCCGTTCCGAGGTGGGTCGCTCGCACTCTAGCGACTGCGCCTACGAGCTTCTTCGGGAGGCCGGGCATGCCCCGCCCCTAGTGCGGGCGCCTGGCATGCCCCGCTCCCTACAGTGCGGCGCCGGGCATGCCCCGCTCCCTACAGTGCGGGGGTGCCGAAGCCGCGCAGAAACTGGATCCAGGAGGAGAGGCGCAAGACGCTCGGCGACTGGGTTGCGTTCTGCCCGGCGTGTGGACATGTCCAGCGCTACTTCGTCGAGGACGAGGAGGAGCTGACCGCCGAGTGTCCGCAATGCAGCGGTGCGCTTCGGCACCGGTGCCCTGCGTGCTCGGCGCCGATCGCGTCGGCCTTCGCGGTGCGCTGCGAGGAGTGCGACGCCGAAGTGCGTCCGCCGGAGCTCTTCGGCACGACGATCCGCAAGCCCGGCCGCTAGCAGCAGCGGCGCCGCCCAGCGCTCGTTCGCGCCTAAGCGGGGGTGACTATCTGCGAGAAGCGGATCACGGTGACGATCGCTTCTTCCGTGACCTCGCGGTTGTACAGCTGGCTCAGGAAGTGTGCGAGCTCCTCCGGCCGGCGGAGCTCCGGGTTGTCATGCTCGATCTCCCGCGGCGACAGCTCGGCCAGCGGCTTGACCTCCACCTTGTCGATGACCGCGTCGAACACCCGCTCTCGTTGCCCGTAGCGGACGCCGCAGAGCACGGTCACGATCATTCCCTTCCGGTACTTCGAGGACTTGTCTCCGAGCCGGATGGTGGCTGTCTTCCGTAGCGAGCGAAGCTGCTCGGCGACTGCTGGATTGTAGAAGTTGAGCGCAAACGTCGGCACGGCAGCCGCGCAACTATAGAGGCTCGTTCGCGAGTGCCTTCAGAGCCTTGCCGGCCATCTCGCGCTCACCGCGATAGGCGAGCAGGCGGCCGGCGTCTGCGAGCGGTAGCCACCGCGCCTCGGCGATCTCACGCTCCATTCCGAGCGGCAGCGTGCCGATCCGACCGCTGCGTGCCCGAGCGAGGAAGAAGCTCACGATCTTGAGCACACGCTCGCCCTGCCACGTGTACACGTAGCGGGTGTCGCCCAGCTTGCGCAGGAGCCGACCGCGTACTCCGGTCTCCTCGTAGCCCTCGCGAATCGCCGTCTCCGCGGGTTGCTCACCGTCGTCGATGAGACCCTTCGGGAGGGCCCACACGCCTTCGAGCTTGCCCTGCGGGCGCACGGCGGCGAACCAGATCTGTCCCCGCATGCGACGAGTGAGAACCACACCCGCGGAGAACTCGCGCCGAGCCACTAGTTTGTGACGCCCGGGACTGCCGCTCACGAGATCTGCGTCGCCTTGACGCAAATCGGCTTTGCGAGAAGGCCGGAGGTGCTATTGTCTCCTGGCACTCGCAACCAGTGAGTGCCAGAGTTGTCACAAACTCGTGTTTCACCACTCTGAGGAGGTCTGTTCGAATGGATTTGCAGCCATTGGGTGACCGCCTGAT
>JACCVK010000254.1 GCA_013698195.1 Actinomycetota bacterium
GTACGCGGGCGAGCGCGGGCCGGGCGGCCATGGCGGCATGGCGCCGGCCTCGATAGCGGCAACGATCAGGCTCGCCCGCGACGAGGCGCTGCGCGCAGAGTCGAACGCGAACGGCGCGATACCGCCGACTTGGTGGCAGCCTGCGCACTTCTGCTGGAGGATCGGCGCGACGTCTCGTTCGAAGCTTGGTGAGGCGGTAGGAGCCGTGCTCCCCTCCGACCCCGCGGACACGACCGAGGGCGTCGACTCTAAGTTGTCATCCGACCCTCGCGCCGCCGCGAGCGCGACGATCGGCACGGCGAGTCCCAGGAACACCGCCGCAACGAGACCTATACGGGCTCCTCTCGTTCTGGGCTTACGCATGGGAGTCATATGTACCCCAGAGCTCCCGGAGCTCGCCGCACACCTCGCCGACGGTGGCGCGCGCCCGGAGCGCCTTACGCATCGGTGGCAGGAGGTTCTCGTCGCTCTCGGCGACACGCCGGACCTCGAGAAGTGCAGCGTCGACGGCGGCTCCGTCTCGTTCCGACCGGACTCGCGCGGTTCGCTCTCGTTGCCGGTGCTCGCCCTCGGGATCGACTTGCAGGATCTCGACCTGCTCGGCGTCGTCCTCGGCGAAGCGGTTCACGCCGATGACGACGCGCTCGCCGGACTCAATCTCCGACTGGTACCGGAATGCCGACGCCTCGATCTCGGCTTGGACAAAACGCTGCTCGATTGCAGCGACCGCACCGCCGAGCTCGTCCACCCGGTCGATGAGCTCCTGTGCGTGCTCCTCGAGCTCGGCCGTCAGCGTCTCGATGTAGTACGAGCCGCCGAGCGGATCGGCCGTGTCGGTCGTACCGGCTTCGTGCGCGAGGATCTGCTGCGTCCGCAGCGCGATGCGCGCGGCTTGCTCCGACGGCAGGGCGAGCGCTTCGTCGAAGGAGTTCGTGTGGATCGACTGGGCTCCCCCGCATGCGGCCGAAAGCGCCTGAATCGCGACCCGCACGATGTTCGACTCCGGCTGCTGTGCCGTGAGCGTCGAGCCGCCTGTCTGCGCATGGAAGCGCAGTGCGATCGCCCGGGGGTTCGTCGCACCGAAGCGCTCCTGCATCACGCGCGCCCAGAGCCGCCGCGCGGCACGGAACTTGGCCACCTCCTGGAAGAAGTCGTTGTGTGCGTTGAAGAAGAAGGAGAGCCGCTCGCCGAACTCGTCCGGCGAGAGGCCCGCGGCGATCGCCGCCTCGCAGTACGCGATGCCGTTCGCGATCGTGAACGCAAGCTCCTGTGCCGCGCTCGACCCCGCCTCCCGAATGTGGTAGCCGGAGATCGAGATCGTGTTCCAGGTCGGGAGGCGCTCGGCGCAGTAGGCGAAGAGGTCGGTCGCGAGCCGCATCGAGGGACGGGGCGGGAAGATGTAGTTGCCGCGTGCGACGTACTCCTTCAGCACGTCGTTCTGGACGGTGCCGCGGAGCCTGTCGCCGGGAACGCCCTGGCCCTCCGCAACGAGCTCGTACATGAGCAGGAGCAGCGCGGCCGGCGCGTTGATCGTCATCGAGGTTGATACGTCGGCCAGCGGAATCCCGTCGAACAGCACCTCCATGTCCGCGACCGAGTCGATCGCCACGCCCGTCCTGCCAACCTCGCCCTCCGCCAACGGGTCGTCCGAGTCGTAGCCGAGCTGCGTGGGGAGGTCGAACGCGACCGAGAGGCCGGTCTGGCCGCGCTTGAGGAGGTAGCGGAAGCGTGCGTTGGTCTCCTCGGCGGAGCCGTAGCCCGCGTACTGGCGGATCGTCCACGGGCGGCCGCGGTACATCGTCGGGTACGGCCCGCGGGTAAATGGAGGCTCGCCGGGCAGCTCGAGGGGTGCAGCGGGCGCGTCGGCCGCCGTGTAGACGGGCTTGAGCTCGAGTCCGGAGTCGTTCAACCGGCGATCCTCGGTCGTCGCCACGTCCGGATCGTACGGGCGACATGGCGACCGCGGGCTACGCTCCCCGCCGTGGAGGTGCGCGTCAGGCTCTTTGCGGCGCTGCGAGAGCGTGCGGGCGCGGGGACGGTTGAGCTGGAGCTGCCCGAAGGAGCGGCGGTGGGCGATGTCTGGCGGGCGCTCGAGCTCGGCGACGAGCCGCCCGGCATCCTCTTCGCGGTGAACCGCACCTACGCCGAGCGCGGGCAGGTGCTCGCAGCGGGCGACGAGGTCGCGCTCATCCCGCCCGTTTCGGGCGGGGACTTCCGCCTCTCCGAGCGAGCGCTCTCACTCGACGACGCCGTCGCCGAAGTGCGGGCAGACGACGCGGGCGCGATCGCGACCTTCGTCGGGACGACGCGGCGCCGTTCGCGTGGACGCAACGTCCTGCACCTCGAGTACGAGGCGTACGAGGGCATGGCAGAGGAGGTCATGGAGAAGCTCGCTGCCGATCTCGAGGCACGACACGATCTCTGCGAGGTGGCGATCCACCATCGCGTCGGCCGGGTCGAGATCGGCGAGACGAGCGTCATCATCGCCGTGTCCGCGCCGCATCGAGCAGCCGCGCTCGCCGTGCTCCAACCCGGTCGGATCCGGAAGCGTTCTCGGCGGAGGCGCGTCGATCGGCTCGTACCGCCGATCGGACTCGCCGTCTACGACCTGCGGTCGATCCATCTCTCCGATCGT
>JACCVK010000265.1 GCA_013698195.1 Actinomycetota bacterium
CCTCAATACTCGACGTATTGGGGCGACTGAGGACGCCGCATCGCGACGATCCAGCGCACCCCGGCGGCACAGAGCCTGTTTCGCCAAGCCCTCCTAACGCACAGTCTCCGCATATCGCCTTCAGCCACCTCGCGGTAAGGTCCCAGACCGTGCCGCGGCTCGTCGACACGACCATCCGCCTGCTCTCGCAGGAGCCTCTCGCGGGTGCCCTGCCGACGGCAGAGATCCTGCGCGTCGCGGAGATCCTCGACCAGGCGGGATTCGCGTGCCTCGAGGTCTCCGGCGGCGGCGTGTTCGACGCAACGGTGCGTCGTCGGGCCGAAACGCCCTGGGAGCGGATTCGCGCGATCAACGCGCGCGTCTCGACACCGCTCGGGATTGCGCTGCGCGGGAGGTTCCTCGTGGGCTCGCAGCCCGTCGGCGGCGATATCGTCGGGCGCTTCGTCGCGTGCGCGGCGGAGAACGGTATCGAGGTCTTCCGGCTCCATGATCCGCTGAACGACGTCTCGAACCTGCGCGAGGCGGGGGCCGCGATCACGAACGCAGGTGGGGCGTTTCACGCGGGTCTCGTGTACAGCCCGGGACGTAGCGGAGTGACGGACGCAATGGTCGAGCAGGCGCGCAAGCTGCCCGGGCTCGGTGCGACGCGCGTGATCGTGAACGATCCGACCGGAGCGCTCTTCCCGCACCGCGCGCAGGAGCTGGTCGCGCGGATCAAGGAAGCGAGCGGGCTCTCGGTCGGGTTCTACGTCCAGGGCGCCGCCGGCACGGGGCTTGCGGGGGCACTCGCAGCCGTCGAGGCCGGGGCCGACCTCGTGGCGACAGCGGTATATCCCCTCGCCCTCACGCTGCATCGTGTGTCGGGTGAGTCGCTCGCCGAGTCGCTGGAGGGGCTCGGACACGCGACGGGTGTCGAGACGGCTCGGCTCTGGGAGGCGTCCGACGTCATCGACGAGTACATCGGCGACGAGCCGGTCTCACCGGTCGCCCCTCGGATTGCCGTGCGTGCGGCGGAGTACGACCTTCCCTCTGGGCTCGTGGCGGCGCTCGACGTCCATCTCCGGGCCCACGCCGCCGAGGATCGCCTCGAGGAGGTGCTCGAAGAGGTGGGTCGTGTGCGCGCCGAAGCGGGCTGGCCGCCGCTCGCAGCGCCGATCGGCCAGATCCTGGCGAGCCAGGCACTGCTCCACGTTCTGGAGGCGCGCCGCTACGGGAGCGTGATCGATGAGTTCCGGGCGCTCGTCCAGGGCGCGTATGGGGAGACCCCCGAGCCCATCGACTCGACCGTGGAGCGCGCGGTGACGCTGCTTGCGCCTGCGACCACGATCGAGGATGAGCCGCTGACAGCCGAAGACGTGCGTGAGGCGGCCGAAGGGCTCGCGGCCAGCGAGGAGGAGCTTGTCCTGATCGCGATGTTCGGCTCCGACGCGGAGGAGCTCTTGCGCCGGATCCGCGCGCGCCATTCGCGCGAGTCGGCTCTCATCGCGGAGGACGCCGACGCCGAGCGCGCAGGCCGGATCCGGGAGATCGTGAAGATCGTGCAGGAGAGCGGTGTGGGCGAGATCGAGATCGAGGACGAGGGCATGCGCGTCTCGGTTCGTCGCGCAGATGAGCCGGCGCTGGCGGGGACGTCCGTGGCTGTCGCTGCTACCGACACGATGCAAGCTCCGGCCACCGACGGGGCTCCTGCGGGAGACGAGGTTCTCCGCGTCGAGTCGCCGATGGTCGGCGTCTTCTACCGTGCACCTAGCCCGGGAGCGCCCGCGTTCGTGAACGTCGGGGACACCGTCCTCCCTGAGCAGACGCTGTGCCTGATCGAGGCCATGAAGCTGTTCAACGAGCTCAAGTCTGAGGTCGCAGGCACGGTCCGCGCGATCCACATCGAGAACGGTCAGCCGGTCGAGTTCGGACAGCTGCTGTTCGAGGTCGAGTCGATGCTCGCGCCGCCCGCGGTCTAGGCAGGCGTCCGCGCGATGTTCTCCCGCGTGCTGGTCGCGAACCGTGGCGAGATCGCCGTGCGTGCGATCCGCGCGTTGCACGAGCTCGGCGTCGAAGCCGTGGCGGTCTACTCGACTGCGGACTCAGACGCATTGCACGTGTCGCTCGCCGATCGGGCGGTGTGCGTCGGCCCGCCCACCGCGGCCCAGAGCTACCTGCGGATTCCCAGCGTGATCGCCGCCGCCGAGACGACGGGCTGCGACGCGATCCACCCCGGCTACGGCTTCCTGGCGGAGAACCCGACGTTCGTCCGCGCGTGCGAGGACAGCGACATCGTCTTCATCGGGCCGTCTGCCGAGGTCATGGAGCGCATGGGCGACAAGGTGCGCGCGAAGGAGGAGATGCACGCTGCGGGCCTCCCGCTGGTCCCTGGTACGAACGACGCGAAAGGCCTCGAGGAGCTGCGGAGCGCGGCGCGCGAGGCCGGTTTCCCCGTCTTGCTCAAGGCATCCGCAGGGGGCGGGGGCAAGGGCATGCGGCTCGTTGAGAGCGAGGACGACATGGAGAGCGCGTTTACGAATGCGTCCGCGGAGGCGCAGGCCGCCTTCGGCGACGGCACGCTCTACCTCGAGAAGGCGATCTCGCCTGCCCGCCACGTCGAGATCCAGGTTCTCTGCGACGCGGCCGGAAATGTGCTGACGTTGGGCGAGCGCGAGTGCTCGATCCAGCGTCGCCATCAGAAGCTCGTCGAGGAATCTCCGTCCTCGGCGCTCGATGAGACGACGCGCGAAGAGATGGAAGCGGCTGTCGAGCGCGCGTGCAAGACGATCGGCTACCGCAACGCGGGCACGTTCGAGTTCCTCCTTGGGCCCGAAGGCGGCTTCTACTTCATCGAGGTGAACTGCAGGCTCCAGGTCGAGCATCCCGTGAGCGAGCTCGTCACCGGCATCGACATCGTCCGTCAGCAGATCCAGATCGCGGCCGGTGACGAGCTCGAGCTCACCGGACGGGCTCCTCGTCGCGGGCACGCCATCGAGATGCGGATCAACGCTGAGGATCCCGCGCGCGGCTTCGCACCGGCGCCGGGTACGGTGCACCGCTTCCGGCCGCCACTCGGGCCTGGCATCCGCGTGGACACGGCGACGAGCGACGGCAGCGAGATCCCGCCCTACTACGACTCGATGATCGCGAAGGTGATCGTCTGGGACGAGACGCGCGTCGCCGCGATCGCGCGAGCAACGCGGGCGCTCGAGGAGCTCGAGATCGACGGCATCCCTACGACGAGGGAGGTCTTACTCGACGTCCTTCGCTCGAAGGCGTTCCAGACCGGCGACTACTCAACTGCAACCCTCGGCGAGCTCCAGGGCAAAGTGCCGTCGCTCTCACCGGCATGAGCGGGCCAGCGTGACGGCTACCGGCCGCCGCGCAAGCCGGCGTACGGCGCTCTTCCTTCTCTACCAATGGGATCTGATCGGGCAGCCGCTCGCCTCGCTGTACGAGGGGACCCCCGATGAGTTCGCTGTCTCGCTGGCCGGTGCGGTGTCCGAGCGAGCCGAGGCGCTCGATCGCCGGATCACGGAAACGTCCGACGAGTGGCCCGCCGACCGGCTGGGTACGCTCGAGCGGAACGTTCTGCGGATCGGCGTCTACGAGCTCGAGGAGGGGACGGTGCCGCGCGAAGTGGCGATCAACGAGGCAGTCGTGCTCGCGAAGCGCTACGCGTCGGAGGACGCGGCCAAGCTCGTGAACGGGATCCTGGCTCGCATCGCACGGGAAGTCGAACCGGCATGACGACGTCGTGGGCGAAACCGGGTTTCGACGTTGCGACCGAGCCGCACGCGAGGAGGGCCGCATGAGCTCGGTGGACGAAGCGCTCGCTCGCGCCGAAGAGCTTCTCGCGTCGTTGAACGCGCGCCGCGACGAGCTCGAGAAGCTGGCGAAGGCTCCAGACCTCGACGCCGATGCCGCCGTCGAGGCGATCGCGGAGCTGGCAGAGCTCGCGAAGCAGATCGAGGCGGAGCTGACGCGCGCGCGCGGTCTCGCCGACGCAGGAGCGACCGGCGCGGATGCCGGTTCGTAGCGCGGAGGAGCTGCACCAGGCGATCGAGGCGTACCTCGACGCGCTTCCGCTGACGAACGAGCTCGGCGGCCTCGAGGATTCGCTCCGCTATTCGCTCGACTCCGGCGGAAAGCGAATCCGGCCGATTCTCTGCCTCGCAGTCACGGAGGCAGCCGGTGGTTCCGTCGAGACCGCACTCCCAGCGGCGACCGCGGTCGAGCTCGTGCACACGTTCTCGCTCGTGCACGACGACCTGCCGGCACTGGACGACGACGCCGAGCGACGAGGTCGTCCGAGCACCCATGTCGCGTTCGGCGAGGGTGTCGCGCTGCTCGCCGGCGATGCGCTGCTGTCGGAGGCGTTTCGGCTCGTCCTCGACTACGAGCGACCGGAGCCGGCGCGTGAGCTCGTCCAGGCGACGCTCGGGATGATCGGCGGCCAGTACCTCGACATCACCGGAGACAACTCCGATCTTGCAGACCTGCACCGGCTGAAGACCGGACAGCTCTTCTCGGCCGCAGTCGGCCTCGGGCTCTGGGTGGCGGGGACGAGCGAGGCAGAGCGGACTCCGTGGCGCGCGTTCGGCGCCGAGCTCGGGCTTCTCTTTCAGGTCGTGGACGACATCCTCGACGGAGACGGCTTCGCGGAGCGTCTTGGCGTCGAGGGAGCCCGGAAACTCGCGGACACCGCAGCCGATCGCGCGCGGGAACAGCTCGCCTCGATCTCGGCAGACACGGTGACGCTGGGTGAGCTCCTCGACGGCATCGTCGCCAGGACCGGTTGACGATCGACGACTCGCTCGTTCCGGCTAGCATCTGACCCGCTTACGAACAGACCAGGGTCGCGGTCCGACGCACGTGTCGCGCTGCCCGTCGTTCTCCTCCTATGCCAAACCTCCGCCGCAGATTCCTGCTCGCGTTCGCTCTTGTTGCGATCGCCCTCGTCGTTGCCACTCCGCTCGTCGCCGCCCCTGTCGGACGACAGGAGCCGGCTGCGGCGGCCAAGCCGCGTCCGTTGGCGAGCCACCCGGTTCCGCGCCGCGTACCGAAGCCCACCCTCGGGGATTCCGGCCGGCGCGTGGCGCGGGGCAGGCTGCGTGCCGGTGACGTCCTCGTCTTCAGCGGGCTCGGCCACGTCGGTCTCTACATCGGTCGCGGGCGGATGGTGCACGCGCCGTACTCCGGACGCCGCGTCGAGATCGTGACGCTCTCCCGGTCGCACTACCGGAGTCGCCTGGCGGGCGTTCGGCGTTTTGCCAAATCCTCCTACTAGAGAGGCCGCACCATCATCATTCGCTCGATGGAGCACGGCCGAGAGACCACGATTCCGGCGGTGCGGCTCCTGTGCGCGACGGCATCGTGAAGATGCGCCTCGACGCGCTCCTGGTGGAGCGAGGGCTCGCGGAGAGCAGGAGTCAGGCGCAGGCCCTCGTGCTCGCGGGGCTTGTGCGCGGCTATTCGAAGCCCGGGCAGCAGGTGGACGAGGCCGTCGCCCTCTCGGTGGACGCGCCCGCGCGATACGTCTCGCGCGGTGGCGAGAAGCTCCGGAATGCGCTCGACGCGCTCGGCGTCGCGGTGGAAGACCGGGACGCGGCAGACATCGGCGCCTCGACCGGCGGGTTCACCGACTGCCTGCTTCAGGCAGGTGCGGCTCGAGTCGCCTCGATCGACGTCGGCTACGGGCAACTCCACCCGCGACTGCGTGCGGATCCGCGCGTGACGGTTCTGGAGCGCACGAACGCACGAAACGTGCGCGAGCTCCCTTTCGCTCCCGAGCTCGTGGTCTGCGACGTCTCGTTCATCAGTGCGACGAAGGTGTTGCCGCCCGTTCTCTCGCTCGCAGCGCCCGGGTGGGAGGCACTCGTCCTTGTGAAGCCTCAGTTCGAGGCCGAGCGACGAGACGTCGGAAAAGGCGTCGTCCGCGATCCGGAAGTGTGGAGAAAGACGCTCCGAAGAGTCACCGAAGCCGCATGGGAGTGGGATGGAGCCACGGTCGGCGTCGTAGACTCAGGGTTACCGGGCCCGAAGGGGAACCGGGAGTTCTTCGTCCACCTCGTCGACCGCGCTGCGGCCGCCGACCCCCATGACATCGACCGCTGGATCGCCGAAGCCACCCGTGACCTCCCGTAGGACCGTCACCCGGGCCGCGGTCGTCACCCACGGCAAGGCCGGCCAGATCGGAGCCGGCCTGGCGAGGCTCCAGGCGGTCGCGGTTGAGCACGACGTCGAGCTCCTCTTCCCAGGGGACGAAGGCGAGAAGCACGGCGTCGAGGGCGTGCACGACGCGTCGGCGGCAGATATCGCGGTCGTGCTCGGCGGGGACGGCACCGTCCTGCGAGCGCTAGCCCTCTTCCTCGGCACCGGCGTACCCGTGATCGGCGTGAACTTCGGCCGCGTCGGTTTCTTGAGCTCGATGGGACGTCGCGAGCTCGAGGCCGGCATGGCGCGGGTGTTCGCGGGCGAGTACGACGTCGTCGAGCTGCCGACGCTCGACGTCGAGCATCCGGACGGCACTGCTCGCGCGGTCAACGACGTCGTCGTCTCGAGCGCATCGCTCGGACGCATGGTCGAGCTCGAGCTCGCGGTCGGTGGAGAGGAGCTTGGCCGCCAGCCGTGCGACGGCCTCATCTGCTCGACACCCTCGGGCTCGACCGCGTACAACCTCTCGAACGGCGGGCCTGTGCTCATGTGGGGGCTCGAGGCGATCGCGCTGACCTGGGTCGCCGCGCACTCGCTGCACGCGCGGCCCCTCGTGGTTCCTCCGGGAGCCGATGTGATCATCTGGAACCGCACTGCGGACGTGGACGTCGCCGTGCTCGTCGACGGGCACCGGATCTCGACTCTCGACCCCGCCGCACGAGCCGTCGTCCGGATCGGGGCCGAGCAGTCCCTTCTCGCGACGTTGCCCGAGGCCACCTTCGTCAGGCGTTACCGGCAAAGCTTTGCTCCGTAGGCTGCGGATCGAGAACCTCGTCCTGATCCGCGAGGCCGACCTCGAGCTCGCTCCCGGGTTGAACGCGGTGACAGGTGAGACCGGTGCGGGAAAGACGATCTTCGCGCAGGCGATCGGGCTCATCCTCGGTGCCCGCTCGGACGCATCCGCGGTAGGCGCCGAGGCGCGCGAGGCGTACGTCGAGGCGGAGCTGGACGTCCCGGA
>JACCVK010000278.1 GCA_013698195.1 Actinomycetota bacterium
CCTCCTCGGGGGCCGGTTCGAGCTCGGCGGCTCCAGCGTCGAGCGCGGGCGTGTCGAGCGCAGGCTCGTCGAGCCCTAAACCCAGCGAGTCGAGGTCGAAGCCGTCGCCCTCGCCGATCTCCTCGAGCGCGGCGAGCAACTCCGCCTCTGCCTCGGGATGCTGGAACGTGACCGGAAGCGGATCCGTCGGCTCGATCGCGATCTGCCGGTACTGCTTGAGGCCGGTCGCCGCCGGGATGAGCTTCCCGATGATCACGTTCTCCTTGAGCCCGTTCAGCCGGTCGATCTTGCCCTCGATGGCCGCGTCCGTGAGCACCTTGGTCGTCTCCTGGAATGAGGCCGCCGAGAGGAACGACTCCGTCGCGAGCGACGCCTTCGTGATGCCGAGGATGATCGGCTCGAAGGTCGCCTGCTCGCCCTTCTCCTTCTTGACGCGGGCGTTCTCGCGCTCGAGCACGACCCGGTCGACGAGCTGGCCCGGCAGAAGCTCGGTGTCGCCGTTCGTCTCGACGCGCACCTTCTTCAGCATCTGGCGGACGATGAGCTCGATGTGCTTGTCGTGGATCTCGACGCCCTGCGACTTGTAGACCTTCTGCACCTCGCCGACGAGGTACAGCTCGGTCGCCGTCGGGTCGCGAAGCTGGAGCAGCTCACCCGGGTTGAGCGAGCCTTCGTTCAACGCATCGCCCAGCTCGACGAGCTGACCCTTCGTCACGCGTAGACGCGTGCGCCTGGGGAACGAGTACTCCTTCGGGTTCGGCAGCTCACCGTCCTCGTCGAGCGCGGTCGGCGTGATCGTGACTTTGATCGTGCGGTCGGAGTCGTCGATGTCGATCTTCCCGCCGATGTCGGCGAGAGTCGCCGCACCCTTCGGGTTGCGCGCCTCGAAGATCTCCACGACACGCGGGAGACCGTGTGTGATGTCCGCGCCGGCCACGCCGCCCGTATGGAACGTACGCATGGTGAGCTGCGTGCCCGGCTCGCCGATCGACTGCGCAGCGATGATGCCGACCGCGTCGCCGATCTCGGCCATGCCACCGGTCGCGAGGAAGGTTCCGTAGCAGAGCCGGCAGATCCCGTATTCGCTGCGACACTTGAGCACCGAGCGCACCGGGATCCTTGCCGTATCCGCGTACTCGCCAAACTCCTCGACGAGCTTGCGGAGCACGCTCATGTTGATCTCCTCGTTCTTGGGAGCGATCACCGTCCTGCCCGGCTTGCCGTCCTTGATCGGCTTGTGGACGTCGACCGACGCCACGCGTCCCGCGACGCTCTTGTTCGGCGAGCCGTCGAGGATCAGCGGGAGCTCGATCGAGTCTGCCGTCCCGCAGTTCTCTTCCCGGACGATGACGTCCTGCGAGACATCGACGAGACGCCGAGTCAGGTAGCCCGAATCTGCGGTGCGGAGGGCCGTGTCGGCGAGCCCCTTACGCGCACCGTGGGTCGAGATGAAGTACTCGAGCACCGTCAAGCCCTCCATGAAGTTCGCCTTGACGGGGCGCTCGAGAATCTCGCCCTTTGGATTCGCCATGAGGCCGCGCATGCCGGCGAGCTGGCGGATCTGGTTGAACGATCCACGCGCTCCCGAGTTGGCCATCATGTAGATCGGATTCACCTCGGAGAGGGTCTCGATCATCTTGTCGCCGACCTCGTTGGTTGCCTCCGTCCAGATCGCCACGATGCGCTCGTGCCGCTCTTCCTCGGTCATGAGGCCGCGGTCGTACTCCTTCTCGACTGTTCGGACTTCAGCCTCGAAGCGAGCGAGGATCTCTTCCTTCTCCTTGGGAACGACGATGTCGTTCTTCGAGATCGTGATTCCGGCCCGGGTCGCGAACCGGAAGGTCAGCGACTTGATCACGTCGAGTGCTGCGGCGATCGTGTTCGGGCCGTAGTGCTCGACGAGGTCGCCGATGAAGCCGTCGAGCTCCCGCTTGGACAGCGTCCGGTTGAGGAACGGGTGATCCTCGGCGTCGCCGACGCCAGCACCGATCAGCGCTCGCTCGACCTCGGAGTTGAAGATCACGCGGCCAGGCGTCGTCAGCAGGCGCTTGCCCTGCCACTCGTACTCGA
>JACCVK010000298.1 GCA_013698195.1 Actinomycetota bacterium
GCCGCGGGCGGCTCTCGAGCGCTCGACCTGCTCGAGCGCATGGACGGCAAATCGGCGGGCACGCTCGAGCCACTTCTCGTCACCCGTGCGCTCGAACGCCTTGAGGAACGCGTAGCCGTTTCCAGCCGTTCCGTGACAGATGCAAGCGCCTTTCTCGAGCCCGTGTGGGCCGGCTTGCCAAGCGAGCTCGGCGCCGGCGAGGAGGAGATCCTCGTCCAGGTACGAGCTGGCGGCTATCACCATGCCCGGCGCCCCCGCGCACCATTGCAGGCGGATCTCGCCGTCAGGCCCCGGTAGGTCGGGTCGCGGTCGAGGCGGCCAGTTCGCGAGGCCGCTCTCCACGACCGCGGTCTCGCGCAGGATCGCGGACGTCTCGCGCCGCAGGCGCTCCGCACGCTTGTCGTCCAGGAGCTGGAGCAGCGCACCGACATTCCCGACTGCGCCATGAGGCGGGTTGATGCTGCGGAACTCGTGACCATAGAGCCGGTGCGTCCAGAGCCCGTCATCCCCGCGCCTCAACAGCAGCGCGTCGGCGCTCTCGTTCCACGCAGCGCGCCAGCGCTCGTCGCCCGTCCAGCCGAGCAGGGCCTTCGCGGCGATGAGCGTCCCAGGCGATCCCCACATGAGCTCCTCGGCCTCGTTTGCGACGTTGGCGCGCACGAGCTCGAGCAGGCGGTCGGCGAGCGAGTCGGACGGTGCCAGCCGCCACGCGACGAGCGCGATTCCCGTCTCGCCCATGAGCAGCGACGACTCGCGCGGGTGCGGGAGCTTCATCCCCTTCAAGAAGTCCGGACGCTCGCGGAAGAGCTCGAGGTTGCGGGCGGCGAGATCGGCGAGATCCAGCGTCGTCTCGGCGTAGCCTCGCCGTCTGAGCGCGTCGAGCGCCCAGATCACGCCCGCCGATCCGACATAGAGGTTCTTCATCGGGCTCGTCCCGTGCCAGCAGTCCCATTCGTCCGCACGCCAGAAGAGGCGCGGGCCGCGAAAGGCGGCATCCGCGTCGGAGACGAGCGCGCCGATTGCGTCCCGCGCGCGATCCGCCGACCACGCGGTGTTCGTCAGGGGCTCGAATGCCTCCGGCCGGTAGAGCACGGCTCGAGTCTAGGAACTGACGATACGCAGCGGCTCGATGGCGGTTGCGCGGCCTGTTTCCGGATCGCAGTCGATCACGACGCCTTCGATCCTGACGTCGCCCGACGCAGTCTCGAAGCGCACGGGCAGGCCGGTGCGCATTCGTCGGATCGCGAGCTCCGACTCCACGCCGATGACCGAGTCGTGCGGGCCGGTCATGCCCGCGTCGGTGATGAACGCCGTACCGCCGGGAAGAACACGGGCATCCGACGTCTGCACGTGGGTGTGGGTCCCGACGACGGCCGTGACCCTGCCGTCGAGCCAGCGAGCCAGCGCGATCTTCTCGCTCGTCGCTTCGGCGTGCACGTCGACGAGTACGAGCGCTGTCTGGCTGCGCGCCGAATCGACGAGCTCGTCCACCAGCTCGAACATCGACGTTGCCGGTTGGAGGAACAGCGAGCCGAGCACGTTGATCACGGCGAGGGGCGTATCCGTTCCAGTCGGAACGACGGTCAGACCCCGGCCCGGAGCGTTCTGCGAGGCGTTCGCCGGTCGAATGACACGCTGTGTCTCCTCGAGGTACGGATTGATCTCCTTGCGTCGGAAAGCGTGGTTGCCGAGGGTGACTACGTCCGCTCCGGCTTCGAGCAGGCGATCCGCGAGTCGCGGCGTGATGCCGACCCCATCGGCTACGTTCTCGCCGTTGACGACGCAGACGTCGATCGCGAACTCTGCCCGCAGCGCCGGGAGCCTCGACTCGAGCGCGGTGCGCCCGGGCGTACCGACGACGTCGGCGACGAAAAGGATCCGCACTGGGCGGCGCGCCTCGACGATCAGGGAACGCCGAGGGTCGCCGAGGGGTACACGGCGATCGCCACGTTCGCGCCGTTGTCGCCCGAGTAGCGCGCGAGCGCCTGGCGCTCGACCTTCGTGATGTCCACGACGGTGCCGAGCTTCGACGAGCCGGCCGCGACGTTCTCGCCGACCGACAGCGCCGGATCCGGATCGACGTGCTGGAGCGCGACGACGAGGGAAGGAGCAGACGACGGGCGCAGCTCGATCTCGGCTCCGAACCTACGGCCGGAGACGATGTGGTCGCGGATCGCGACGACCGTCCCGTCGACAGGCGAGTACACGTCCGTTCCGGGAACGGCGCCGACGTCGAGCGTCGTCAGTGATCCGCTCTCGAGCTGGTACCAGGGAAGTCCGCGATGCTCCGAGCCGGTGATCCGGTGCCAGAGACGGGCGAGCAGGCCCTCATTCGCCTGCGGCCCGACCGGCTGGAGAACGAGCGCGCCCTGGCCTGAGCCGTGGAAGCCCACCGTCGTGACACCGTCCTGCGCAACCGGAGACTGGATGCGGAGGTTGCCGACGGTGGCAAGGACGAGGGGCTCCGGCCGTGTCGTCGTCACCGGTGCGCTCGACGGTCTCGACGTGAGCGGAGACACGATCGTCGAGTCGTCGCCGGAGAAGGCGGTGACCGCGAAGGTGGCCGCGAGCAACACTGAGATGGCGACGCCGAGGACGAGCCACCTCGCCCGCTGCTGCGACCGGCGCCGATGAGCGCGCAACCTGGCGGCGTGCCGCGAGCGTGGCGTCGTGCTCATATGCGGACCGTAGCAAGGTCGCCAGCGCGCGACAGGGTTCGCGTCCGCCCGCTGTACGATCAGCCGCATGGCCGGGTCCGGCCCGACGATCAAGATCCCGCGCTGGGGTTCAGCTCGTCGGGCTGCCGGTCGTCCTCGTCCTCGCGTTCCTCCTCGCATCGACGCTCGCGCACGTCCTCTTTCTCTTTCTGACGGCGGCCGTGATCGCGTTCATGCTGAACCCGCTTGTCCGCGATCTGACTGCGCTGAAGCTTCCTCGCGGGATCGCGGTCACGCTCGTTTTCCTGCTCTTCGCCGCCGTCGTGACCGCGGTGCTCGTCGCGATCGGCGTGGTCGCGTTCGACCAGGCCAGCAAGGCGGCAGACCGGGTCGACGAGTACGTGACCGTGGAGAGGGGCGAGACGGGTCAAACCGCGGCCGAGGAAGACATCGACGGCCTCCAGGCGTGGCTCGACGACCACGGGCTCGAGAGCGTCCAGATCCGCGAGCAGGTGAACGACTGGATCGACGACCTGGTAGCCGGCGAGATCTCAGGCTATGCCCAGGACGCGCTCGAGTTTCTTCAGGGGGCGGCGTTCTCGGTCGTCCTGTTGCTGTTCTCGCTGATCCTGATCGTCGTGATCGCCGTCTACATGCTCCTCGACATGCCGAGGCTCGAGCACTCGATCGACGCGCGCTTTCCTCCGCATGGCGGGCCGCCGCTGACGCAGCAGATCGAAAGCGCGCTCTGGGGATATGTGAAAGGCCAGGCGATTCTCTCCACGGTCATCGGGACGAGCGCCGGAGTGGGGATGTACATCCTCGGCGTGACGGACTTGGTCGAAGGGGCGGAGGAGTACGCGCTCCTCTTCGGGCTCTGGACGGCGTTCATCGAGGTGATCCCGTACATCGGTCCCTGGCTCTCGGCCGTGCCGCCGGCAATCTACGCCATCTTCGTGGATCCGATCAGCCTCATCTGGGTCGCGCTGCTCTTTCTCTTGATCTATCAAGTGGAGGGGCACGTCGTCGTGCCGAACGTCATGGCGAGCGCGCTCCGCCTGCATCCGTTGCTCGTGATCTTCGGGCTCCTTGCAGGCGGCGAGCTCTACGGGATCGCGGGCGTGCTGGTTGCGCTCCCGACGATGGCGGGTCTGCGTGCGATCTGGGGCTTCTTCCGAGAGCGCGTCCGGTTCGAGGACTGGGGCGAGGACCTACCGGACGTGCCGGTCGAGGTGGAGCTCGAACCGCCGCGGCCAGCCGTTCGCGCGGACTAGTGTCCGGCGGATGTGGGATGCAATCGCGGAAGGAGCCGCCGCGGAGAACGAGCTTTGGCGGGAAGCTCTTCTGCCCGCTGACGAGCGACGACTCGAGGCCGTCTTCTCGCCGCTCGCGCCCGACGAGCTGCGGCTCGGTCTCGAGACGATCTACGAGGGATATCTCGTCCACTACGGTGAGCCCCGGCTCTTCGCGCCCGTCGACGCGGACACAGCCCTCCTGCTAGGCGACTACCTCTACGCGCACGGCCTCAGCAGGGTCGCGGAGACCGGGAACGTCGCCGCGGTCGCCGATCTCGCCGAGCTGATCTCTCTGTGCGCGCAGGCGCGGGCGGAACAACGCGACGGCGATGGGGCTGCTTGGGCGGCGACTGCGTCGCAACTCGGCCGGAGCGATCTCGAGGCCTCGCGCGAGATGCTGCGTCTAGGACGTGACGGGGCACCGCTCGAGGCCGCTGCCCGCGCGGTGGCAGGCGATGAATGCGTAGACCGTGCGCTCGAGACGCACGCTCGCCTGGTGGGGTAAAGTCGTCGCACGATGAGCAGCCTGCTCGCACCGGTGCTCGCAACTGCGGCGGAGGAAGGCAAGAACATCATCCTCTCGATGCTCGTCGTCGGACTCGTCTTCATCGCAGTGATCGGGCTCGGCGGGCTAAACGGCTGGTTCGCCCGCCGGCGTCACCGGCGCCACTCCTAGAGATCCGCCTCTATTGCCGCCGGAGGCTTCGGCGACGGATGATTGTGGCGTGCGCTTCGACCTTCCCAGCGGCACCGTCACCTTCCTCTTCACGGACGTCGAGGGCTCGACCAAGCTGCTGCACGGGCTCGGCGCCGAGGGATACGCGGATGCGCTCGCCGAGCACCGACGTTTGATCCGAGAAGCGTGCGCCAGCCAGGGCGGCGTCGAGGTCGACACGCAGGGAGACGCGTTCTTCTTCGCGTTTCCGACGGCGCCGGGGGCGCTGGAGGCGGCTCAGACACTGACGGAGGCGCTCGACTCCGGGCCGATCCAGGTACGCGTCGGCCTGCACACGGGAACGCCGCTTCTGACCGACGAGGGCTACGTCGGCGACGACGTCCACTTCGGGGCGCGCGTCGCCGCCTCCGCCCACGGGGGCCAAGTCGTCTGCTCGGCGGCGACCGCCGCGCTCGTCGAGCCAACGGACACAGTGTCACAAGGCTTCTTTTTCCTCGATCTCGGCGAGCATCGCCTGAAGGACATTGCGGAGGCGGTCTCGATCTACCAGCTCGGGGATGGCCCCTTCCCGCCGCTCAAGACGATCTCGAACACGAACCTGCCGCGGCCGGCGAGCTCCTTCGTGGGGAGAGCGCGCGAACTCCAAGAAGTGCTCGCCCGCCTTGAGCGCGGCGCGCGCGTCGTTACCCTGAGCGGCCCCGGCGGCTCCGGCAAGACGAGGCTTGCGCTCGAGGCCGCTGCCACCCTCGTTCCCGAGTACAAGGCCGGAGTCTTCTGGGTCGGGCTCGCCGCACTCCGCGATCCCGCGCTCGTCATCGAGGCCATCTCTCAGACGCTCGGCGCCAAGGATGGGCTCGCCGAGCACATCGCAGAACGGGAGATGTTGCTCTTGCTGGACAACCTGGAGCAGGTGATCGAGGCCACTCCGGAACTCTCGCAGCTCCTCTCGGCCTGCCCCAACCTTAGGCTCCTCGTGACGAGCCGTGAGCTCCTGCGCGTGCAGGGTGAGGTCGAGTACTCGGTGCCCCCGCTCGCAGAGCCCGAGGCCGTCACCCTCTTCTGCGAACGGGCGCAGCTCGAGCCGTCGGAGGAGATCTCCGAGCTCTGCGTCCGCCTCGACTCCCTCCCGCTCGCCGTCGAGCTCGCCGCCGCCCGCGCGAAGGCGCTCTCCCCGGCGCAGATCCTCGAGCGCCTCTCGGGCCGCCTCGATCTCTTGAAAGGAGGCCGCGACGCCGATCCTCGCCAGCAAACGCTGAGAGCCACGATTGAGTGGAGCTACGACCTCCTCTCATCCGAGGAGCAACAGCTCTTCGCCCGCCTCTCCGTCTTCGCAGGAGGCTGCACCCTCGAAGCTGCCGAGGAAGTCGCAGACGCCGACCTCGACCTCGTCCAGTCGCTCGTCGAGAAGAGCCTCCTCCGCTTCACGGTTTCCGAAGCTGGCTCGCGCTACTGGCTGCTCGAGATGATCCGGGAGTTCGCCTGGGAGCAGATGGAGGCTTCAGGCGAGGCGGATGAGCTGCGAGAGCGGCACGCGGAGCACTTCCTCGCGCTCGCAGAAGACGCCGATTCACGACTCGCCGGGAGCGATCTTCTGGTCGGGCTGGACCGGCTCGAACTCGAGCACGACAACCTTCGTGCGGCACTCGATTCGCTCGAAGCGGCCCAGCGCGACGAACTCTCGCAACGACTCGTGGCGGCCTTGTGCCGATTCTGGGCGATTCGCGGCCACGGCACCGAGGCGCGGCGGCGGATCGCGTACGCACTAGGCATCGATGGCCCTGCCTCTCCGACACGGGCGAAGGTGCTCGACGCGGCGGCCTACCGCGCCCTGGACGATGCCGACCCGATCAAGGCACGCGAGTTTGCGACCGAGAGCATCTCCGTGAAACGTGAGCTCGGCGACAGTCGTGGCGCCGCTCGAACGCTGATCTTGTTGGCGGAGGCGGCTGCAGACGATGGGGACTTCGGCAGAGCGTGCTCGCTCGCTGCCGAGAGCGCCGAACGGCTCGGTCGAATCGGCGACGAAGAGGGCTTCCGCGCTGCGATGCACGAGCTCGGCTGGATGTCGCTCTTTGCCGGAGACACCACACGTTCGCGGGCCGTACATGAGGAGAACCTGGCGCGGTGCCGTGCGGCCGGCGACGACAGGATCGCGGCAGCCTCCCTCGAGTTGCTCGCTCTGATCGCAACCAAGGAAGGTCGCCTCGCGGCCGCCCGCGACTTGCTCGAGGAGAGCTACGCGATCAACCGACGACTCGGATACCGGTTCGGAATGACATTCGATCTCGATTACCTCGCCGCCCTTGCGGCGGGACGCGGCGAGCCTCAGATCGCGGCACGCTTGCTGGCGCGAGCCGAGGCCCTGCGCTCGGAGATCGGCATGCGCGTACGGTCCGCCGACGTTTCCGTGAACCAATCGACGCTGCGCTCGATCCAAGGACAGCTCGACGACGACGAGATCGTCCGGGCCTCGGCCGAAGGGGCCGCGATGTCGTCAGAGACAGCGGTCGAGCAGGCGCTTGCGTCCATAGACTGATCTCGCCTTGGCGCCGCCGCGAGACCTCCGCGAGTGGATCGTGCTCCTCGAGCGAGAGGGCGAGCTTCGGCGAATCTCCGCGGAGGTCGACCCGGATCTCGAGATCACCGAGATCGTCGATCGTGTCGTCAAGTCCGGCGGTCCGGCGCTCTTGTTCGAGAACCCCAAGGGCTCGCAGCATCCGCTGCTCATCAACCAGTTCGGCACGGAGCGACGGATGTGCCTCGCGTTCGGCGTCTCGAAGCTGGACGACATCGCGGCGAAGCTCGGCGACATCCTCGACATGCAGCCTCCGCAGGGTTTCGTCGAGAAGGTGAAGGGTCTCCTCAAGCTGAAGTCCGTGGCGGACTCGCTTCCGAAGACGGTCTCCAAAGGCCCGTGTCAGGAGCTGTTCTACGAGGGAGCCGACGTCGACCTGGGTCGGTTGCCGATCCAGCGCTGCTGGCCGGGTGACCCGGCTCCGTTCATCACGCTGCCCGCGGTGATCACGAAGGATCCCCAGACCGGCACTCGCAACGTCGGCATGTACCGGATGCAGGTCATCGACCGGCGCTCCACGTACATGCACTGGCAACTCCACAAGGACGGTCGCGCGGACCTGCTCGCATCCGAGGACGGACGCATCCCGGTCGCCGTCGCTCTCGGCCTCGATCCGGTGACCGCCTACGCGGCCTCGGCGCCGCTCCCGAAGCACATCGACGAGCTCATGCTCGCGGGCTTCATCCGCGGTGAGCCCGTCGAGCTCGTGCGTTGTAAGACGGTCGACTTGGAAGTTCCCGCCAACGCGGAGATCGTCCTCGAGGGAACGGTGTCACGCGACGACGTCGGCGTCGAAGGACCGTTCGGCGACCACACGGGCTACTACTCGCACGCCGAGGAGTTCCCGATCTTCCGGCTCTCGGCGCTGACCATGCGCAAGGACGCGATCTATCCGTCGATTGTCGTCGGCAAGCCGCCGGCCGAGGACGCGTGGTTGGGCAAGGCGACGGAGCGAATTTTCCTGCCGGCTGTCCGGATGACCCTGCCCGAGGTCGTCGACTACGACCTTCCCGTCGCCGGAGCGTTCCACAACTGCGTGATCGTCTCGATTCGCAAGGCTTACCCGGGCCACGCGCAGAAGGTCATGCATGCGCTGTGGGGCCTCGGGATGCTCTCGCTCTCGAAGTCCATTGTCGTCGTCGACCGGCACGTGAACGTGCACGACTACGCGGACGTCTTCTTCCGCGTGACGGCAAACGTGGATCCGAAACGGGATGTCCTTATTACGGAAGGACCGCTCGACCATCTCGACCATGCGCCCGGACGACAGTTCTACGGCGGGAAGCTGGGCATCGACGCGACGCACAAGCTTCCGGAGGAGGATGCCCGCGTCTGGCCCGAGGAGATCGAGATGAGCGACGAGGTGAGCGAGCTCGTCACCCGCAGGTGGGAGGAATACGGCGTCGGCGCGTTGTCGTGACGGCCGTCGCCCAGGCCGTGCAGAATCAACCCGTCGCGACACGTGTTACGTCGTTGACAGGTGCGGGCGTCGAGCGATTGAATCCAGCGGAGGTGTTTGAGATCAAGCTGACGATGCAGGGCACGAGTTGAGCAATCCCCGGCACGACACCCCGCACTCCTCGGGTCCCAGCCTCTGGCCGATCGGGTTCGCGATCGGGGTTGCGTGCCTGCTCCTCGGCCTCGTCCTGAGCTGGATGATCGCCGTCCTCGGCGCGGTGCTCGCTATCGCGTTCGGGCTGCTGTGGGCGCGCGACGTCACTCGCGACGTTCGCGGCGACGTTCCCGAGATCGCGCCCGAGACGCGCGTCGTCGCGGACGAGCTCGCGCCGGGTGCCGTCCCTCAGCACAAGCCGCTTCCCGCGTATCCGCGCTCGAAGTTCCTCGAGGCGTCGCTGATCGGGCTCACCGGGGCGATGGGCGCCGTCCTGACGCTTCCGGTACTCGGCTTCATGGTTCTGCCGTCCTTCACCAACATCGACGAGGACGAGGTCGATCTCGGTCCGCTCGACAACTTCCCCGAGGGCGAGTACGTCATCGCGACGTATCTCAAGGATCCGGCCCAGGGTGAGGTGACTCGCCGAACGGCGTTTGTCCGCAACAACGGCCAGAGCGAGGCCGGCGACCCCAGCTTCACGATCTTGTACAGCCGCTGCGTCCACCTCGGCTGCCCCGTGCAACCAAACGGGCCCATCGACGAGGAGCGACGGATCGAGCTCAAGAACGCGGCGCTGCTCCCGGTGCTCGCGCAGTCGTTCGGCTGCCCGTGCCACGGCGGTCTCTACGACGCCGAGGGCAACCGCACCGCGGGGCCACCCGTCCGCTCTCTCGATCGCTACACGTTCTCGATCAGGAACGGGCGTCTCATTCTCGGCGAGCTGTTCGCGGTCGGCTCGGTCTCAGGCACCGGAGCGAACGCACGGATCTCGCGCTACCCGTGGTCGACCCCGGGCGTGCACGTCGACGGCGTCGAGGCCTGGCTCTATCCGATCGTTCCGAGCCAAGTGACCGGCTAGCGCATGGCAAAGCGCAAGACACGCCGCCAGCAGATCGTCGACCTGGCCGTGCTCGCGCCGCTCGACTGGATCGACGAGCGCACCGGCGCGGTGCGCGGCACGAAGTGGTTCCTCTTCCGGAACGTCCCTCGGGACGTCAGCTGGGCTCAGACACTCGGCTTCGCGACGCTCATAGCGTTCCTGACGCAGACCCTGACCGGCGCGATTCTCGCGATGTACTACAAGCCGGATCCGAACTCCGCCTACGAGTCGATCGAGCACATCACGAACGACCTCACGCTCGGCTGGCTCGTGCGCGGCATGCACCGCTGGGGTGCGAGCGTCTTCGTGATCCTCCTCTTCCTGCACATGGGACGCGTGTTCCTCTTCGGCGCCTACAAGTACCCGCGCGAGCTGCAGTGGATCACCGGCGTGCTCCTGCTCGCCACCGGGATGCTGATGGGCTTCACGGGCTATCTCCTCCCGTGGGACCAGACGGCGTACTGGGCCACGGTCGTCGGGATCAACCTGAACGGAACGGCGCCCTTCGCCGGTCCGTGGCTTGCGCAGTTCCTCTCCAGCGGGCCGGAGATCGGTGGGGACACGCTCGCGAAGTGGTACGCGCTGCACATGCTGCTGTTACCGGGAGCGATCTTCGCGCTCATCGGCGTGCACCTGTATCTCGTCACGCGGCTCGGCGTCGTCTCGCCGCCCTGGTCGAAGGAGCAGGCCGGGCGCGAGCGTCCCGTCGCCGAACCGACCGGCGCTCGCGCGGGACTCGTCCGTCGCGGCACCGAGGGAGGTGCGAAGTAGTGGCCCGCGACCGCGGCGAGCAGAACCGCGAGTGGTACGCGACCTACAAGGACGACGTCAAGAAGGAAGGGAAGGGTTTCTTCCCGTACGCGATGCTCCACGACACGATCATGGGGTTCGTCGTCGTGCTCGTGATCATCGGGCTCGCGATCATCTGGTACTGGGACGCGGACGGAGTCGAGCCCGGAGTCCTCGGGCCGCTGTACACGGAGCCCGCCGACCCGGGGACGACCGACTTCGTGCCGCGGCCGGACTGGTACTTCTACTTCCTCTTCTACCTCCTGCGGATCTTCGAATGGCCGGAGACGGTCGTCATTGCGACGGTCGGCATCCCGACGGTCCTGCTCATCCTCCTGCTCGGGCTTCCGTTCTACGACCGGAGTCGCGAGCGCCGGCCCTCTCGACGGCCGGTTGCGATGATCGCCGCTGTCCTGACCGTGATCTCGATGGGCGTGCTCACGTACAAGGGCGCAACGGCAACCGAGGCGCTGGGGTCCGAGCTCATCGTGCTCGTTCCGGAGTGGGCCGAGGAGAAGGGCTTTGCCGACAACGACAACGCGGTCGAGGGGGCGAGGCTGTTCGCCGTCTCCGGCTGCCTCAACTGTCACATCTATCTCGGCTCGGGGGTGGGTGCGCTCGGCGCGCCCGACCTGTCGGACGTGGGCGACCGCTACGACCAGGAGACGCTCGTCCGCTACCTGACGAACCCGGCCGAGTTCGGCAACACCGTCATGGGCTCGTACGCGTACCTGGGTCAGGAGAACCTGAACAAGCTCGCGACGTTCCTGGACGCCTCGACGAGCGACGACGGGTAACGAAACCGCGGAAACCGGGAGACGGCTGGTGCAGCGCGCACCCGAAGTGCGCCATTGAAGACCTGACCCCACGTAGCCTTCCTGCGTATGCGCGTTTTTCTCGGCGTGACCGGAGCTTCCGGCGCTCCCTACGCCGAGCGTCTGCTTCGCGCACTCGCCGCGGCCGATTGCGAGATCGGGCTCACAGCCTCTCGGTCGGGGATCGAGGTGCTCGCAACCGAGCTCTACGGCGATCCGTCGCTTCCGCGCGAGGAGGTCCTCGAGCGCTTCGTCGGTGTCAGCGCCGATCACGTCACGATCTACGGTGAGGGCGACTTCAAGAGTCCGTATGCAAGCGGCTCGGCGCTCGTGGACGCATACGTCATCTGTCCGTGCTCGATGTCCACGGTCGGCACGCTCGCCTCGGGTGCGATGCAGAACCTCATCCATCGCGCCGCCTCGGTCGCGCTGAAGGAGCGGCGGAAGCTCGTGCTCGTGCCGCGGGAGACCCCACTCTCGTCGATCCACCTGCGCGGTCTCGCGACGCTGAACGACGCGGGCGCGATCGTCCTCTTCGCGGCGCCGGGCTTCTATCACGGCCCGACCTCGATCGAGGATCTCGTCGACTTCGTGGTCGCGCGCTGTCTCGATCAGATCGGGATCGACAACACGCTCGCGAAGCGGTGGAGCGAGTGAGCGCGGAGCGCCCCTCTGGCGCAGGCTCGTTCGAAGCCGGCCGGCTCGACCCGGACGAGGTTCGCGGCATGTTCGATCGCATCGCGCCGGTCTACGACGCGATGAACCGCGTGATGACGGCAGGGCTCGACCGGCGCTGGCGGAAGCTCGCGGCGCGGGAGGTCGTCTGGCCGGGCGATCGGGTGCTCGACGCTTGCTGCGGAACGGGTGACCTTGCGCTCGAGGCCGAGCGGCGCGGGGGCCGCGTCGTCGGGCTCGACTTCTCCGAGCGGATGCTGGAGCGAGCGAGACGGAAGTCGGGGACGGTCGAGTGGGTGCAGGGCGATGCTCTGGCGCTGCCCTTCCCAGACGGCGACTTCGACGCTGCGACGGTCGGCTTCGGCGTCCGCAATCTCGAGGATCTCGGCGTCGGCCTCCGCGAGCTTGCGCGAGTTCTCCGACCGGGTGGCCGGCTCGCGGTGCTCGAGATCACTCGACCCCGTGGCCTCCTGCGGCCGTTCTTCCGGCTCTGGTTCGACGTGCTCGTGCCGCTCGCGGGCAGGATCCTGCCCGGTGGGAAGGCGTACACGTACCTGCCTGCGAGCGTGCGGCGCTTCCCCGGGCCGGAAGATCTTTCGGCATTGCTCGAGAACGCCGGCTTCGACAACGTCCGGTTCCGCCTGCTCGGGGGCGGGAGCGTCGCCCTGCATACGGCCCTGCATATGGCGGAGCGCCCGTCTGGCCAAGAGCCACAAGGCGCGGGGCGCAACTCGTGATGAGCGCGCACAGCCCGCAGGCGGTGCTAGTCGACGCGAAGCCTTTCCTGGACGTGCTGGAAGAGCGGCTCGAGCTCGCGGTCGCGCGGTATCCGGGCGTCGTCGAGGCCGTAGGGAGAAACGCGGTTGCCGCCGGCGGCAAGCGCCTGCGTCCGCTGCTCGTCCACCTCACCTCCCACGACCGGGAGCAGGCCCTGCGCGGGGGAGTTGCGGTCGAGCTCGCCCACGTCGCGACGCTTGTCCACGATGACCTCATCGACGGCGCAAAGCTGCGGCGTGGCTGCTCCTCGGCCTGGCACGAGTATGGAGAGCTGGCGGCGCGCGCGGGCGGCGATTACCTCTTCTCCCGCGCGTTCGCCGAGCTTGCCGAGGCGGGCGACCTCGATGGTGTCGAGATCCTCGTTCGGGCGTGCATGGCGATCGTGCGCGGCGAGGCGATGCAGCGACAGCAGACGAACGACCCCGACACGCCGCTCGAGGCCTATCTCGAGCGGATCGAGCTAAAGACCGGCCGGCTTTTCGAAGCCGCGTGTCTGCTCGGATCGCGCGAGGCGCGGCTCGGGGAGTTCGGCGCCGCACTCGGCATCGCGTTCCAGATCGCCGACGACATCCTCGATTGCGTCGGAGAGACGATCGAGACCGGAAAGATTCCCGGCGCCGATCTTCGCGAAGGAATTCCGACGTTGCCGCTCGTTCTCGCTGCGCAGGAGGACGAGGTCGTTCGTCGCGCGCTCGCGGGCGGACCGAAAGAAGGAGCTCTTGTGCGCGTCGCCGCGACCGGCGCGCTCGACCGTTCCCGCGAGGTGGCGCTCGACTACGCTAGGAGAGCGAGGAGCTTCCTCCGGGACGAGCCCGAGCTAGAAGCTCTCACGCACATCGTCATCGATCGGGAGCGGTAGCGGCTTGGCCGTCGTCGAGCAGAGAGCCCTGGACGTTGTTCGGGGCAAGGTCGAAAGCGGGGAGCGACTCGACTTCGAGGATGGCCTTGCGATTCTCGAAGCGGACGTGCTCGAGCTCGGGGAGCTCGCGGACAGCGCACGCCGAATCCGCGGTGGCACCGACGAGGTCTACTTCGTCCAGAACCTGTATGTGAACCAGACCAACGTCTGCCGTGTGAAGTGCAAGTTCTGCGCGTTCGCCGCGACGAGCAAGCAGCCACAGGCGTACACGATCACGGCGGACGAGCTCGTGGCCGACGTTCTCGCTCAGCGCGCTGCCACCGGGTTCACGGAGATCCACATGGTGAACGGCGAGAACCCGCACGTCGACTTCGGCTTCTACCGCGACACGATCGCTGCGCTGCACGACGCTCTTCCGGATGTGCATCTCAAGTGCTACACGGCGTCCGAGATCCACCACATGACGACGCTTTCCGGGCTCACGCACGAGGACGTGCTTCGCGAGCTCAAGGATGCCGGGCTCGGCTCGCTACCCGGCGGCGGAGCCGAGGTCTTCGCCGACCGCGTACGCCGGCTCGTGGCGCCGGGGAAGGAGAGTCCCGAGATCTGGTTCCACGTGCACGACACTGCGCACTCACTCGGAATCCCGACGCATTGCACCATGCTCTACGGTCACGTCGAGACGTACGAGGAGCGAGTCGACCACATTCTCCGGCTCCGCGCTCAGCAAGACCGGACGGGTGGCTTCCTCGCGTTCATCCCGCTCGCGTTCCATCCCGAGAACACCGTCTTCGAGCGGCGCGGCTGGCGGCACACCACCGGAACGGACGACCTCAAGATGCTCGCGTTCTCCCGCCTCATGCTCGACAACGTCCCGAACATCAAGGCGTACTGGATCATGATGGGGATGCCCCTGGCGGCTGTCGCGCTTCACTTCGGCGCGAACGACGTGCAAGGGACGGTCGTGCGCGAGGAGATCTTTCATGCGGCCGGCGCACGCACCGAGACGGAGCAGAAGATCGACGAGCTCGTCCGCTTCGTGCGCGACGCCGGCCGGATCCCGGTGCAGCGCGACACGCTCTACAACGAGCTGCACCGGTGGTAGCGCGCGGTCGCACGATTCCCGCGCTGCCGGCGCGCGACGTGGCAGCAGCGGTCGGCTTCTACAACGAGCAGCTCGGCTTCGAGACACTGCACCACGACGGCGGCTTCGCGGTGCTGCGCCGCGACGACGCGATCGTCCATCTGTGGGAGTCGAGCGACGAGACCTGGCGCGGGCGAGCGGACACGCTCGAACGCCCGATCTCCTCGGGCGCCGAATCGTTCCTCTCGGGAACGGCGAGCTGCCGCATCGAGGTCGACGGCATCGACGAGCTCTACGGGGAGCTAGAGCGCGCAGACGTCCTTCACCCCGTGTCGCGGGACGGGGTCGATGACACCGACTACGGCACCCGCGAGTTCGCGACGCTGGACCTGGACGGCAATCTCATCACCTTCTATCTCTGGACGACGCCGTGATCAGGCTCGGCCGCATCTCGTACGTGAACATGGCGCCGGTTTTCTACGGCCTTGAGGCGGACGTCGAGCAAGTGGAGGGCGTGCCGACGGAGCTCACGCAGCTCCTGCTCGACGGCGAGATCGACCTCGCGCCGATCCCGTCCATCGACTACGCGAGGAATGCGGACACCTTCCGGATCCTCCCGCGTCTGTGCGTCTCTTCGGAGGGCGCCGTGGACTCGATCCAGCTCGTCACGCGGCTGCCGTTTGGCCAGGTGCGGTCGGTCGCGGTCACATCGGAGAGCGCGACGAGCGTCGTCCTCGTCCGCATCCTGCTGCCGAGTGCCGAGATCGTCCCGTTCGGGCTCGACGCCGACGCGACGCTGCTCATCGGAGATGCGGCGCTGCGGAGCGCGTTCGAGGATCCGACCCCGCATTACGACCTCGGTCGTCTCTGGCTCGAGCGCACCGGCCTACCGATGGTGTTCGCGGTCTGGGCCGCACCCGAGCCGCTCGTGGAGGGGCTGATCGAGCTCGAGCACTCGCTCGTCGCCTCCGTGCGGCTTGCGCGGGCGGAGCCCGAGCTGCTGGCGACGCGCGCGAGCGAGACGTACGGCTACCCGCCCGGCTTTCTCGCGCGCTACTTCGAGAAGCTCCGCTACAGCTTCGGGCCGCGCGAGCGCGCAGGTCTCTACACGTTCCTCGAGATGGCGAGGGACGTCGGTGAGCTCGGACACGTGCCGGAGCTCCGCTTCGTGCGGGAGGAGGTGCCGGCGTGAGCGTCGCTGCGCGGGTCGGACAACCACCTAGTAACGATCAGTTACAAGCGTTGCCTCGCACACGCGAGAGAAGGGTCCGCTACAGCTTCGGGCCGCGCGAGCGCGCGGGTCTCTACACGTTCCTCGAGATGGCGAGGGACGTCGGTGAGCTCGGACATGTCCCGGAGCTCCGCTTCGTGCGGGAGGAGGTGCCGGCGTGAGCGTCGCTGCGCGGGTCGGACAACCACCTAGTACCGATCAGTTACAAGCGTTGCCTCGCACGCGCGAGGTTCTCGACAAGGCGCTCTCGGGCGAGCGGATCTCCGACATGGACGCGATCGCCCTCCTCCGCTCCCGTGACCTCGTCTCGGTGGGCCGGGTCGCGAACGAGATCCGGAACCGCCTCGTCGACCCGGCGCGCGTGACGTTCATCGTCGACCGGAACCTGAACTACACCAACGTCTGCGTGACCGACTGCGACTTCTGCGCGTTCTATCGCCGGCCGGGCGATCAGCGCGAGGGCTATCTCCTCCCGAAGCCGGTGATCTTCAAGAAGATCGAGGAGACGCTCGCGATCGGCGGGACCGGGCTCCTGATGCAGGGCGGACATCACCCCGATCTCGGAATCGACTACTACGAGGATCTCTTCCGCTCTATCAAGGCGCGATACAAAATTCACCTGCACGCGCTCTCGCCGCCCGAGATACAGCATGTCGCGCGACGCTCGAAGCTCACGGTGGCGGAGACGCTCACGCGGCTCCGCGACGCAGGACTCGACTCGGTACCGGGTGGCGGCGCCGAGATTCTTGTCGACCGCGTGCGTCGCATCATCGCTCCGAAGAAGACGAAGACGGATGAATGGCTCGACGTCATGCGCCAGGCACACCGCCTCGGCATGTCGACCACCGCGACGATGATGTACGGCCACGTCGAGACACTCGAGGAGCGTGTCGAGCACATGCGGCGAATCCGGGAGCTCCAGGACGAGACCCGAGGCTTCCGCGCCTTCATCTCGTGGACGTTCCAGCGCGACGGCAACCGCATGGACGAGGTCGTGCCCGACGCGGCCATGCCGACGTCGTTCGACTATCTGCTCACGCAGGCCGTCTCGCGCATCTATCTCGACAACGTGCCCCACATCCAGTCGTCCTGGGTGACGCAGGGGATGAAGATCGGGCAGGTGGCGCTTTCGTTCGGCGCGGACGACATGGGCTCCGTGATGATCGAGGAGAATGTCGTCTCGGCCGCGGGAACGACCCACCGCACGACGACGGACGAGCTGGTTCATCTCATTCGTTCGGCCGGGAAGATCCCGGTGCAGCGGGACACGCTGTACCGAGACGTCAAGGTCTTCGCCTAGACAGGTACGCGCACGAGGAAGATGAAACCCGAGGAGCCGTTCGTAACGGCAGTGAACGGCGAGGCGTGTTCGCAACCTGTAAGAACCTGCAAATCGGCGATTTGGTCCGGGTACCCTCGACTCGCCGTGCTTCGCCCTCCTCTCGTGCTCGGGCTCGCTGCGCTCAGGCTCGCTGCGCTTGTCGCCTTGGTCGTTCTCGGCACCGCCGCGCCCGCGTCTGCTGCGACGCAGCAACTGCTTCCGGGCGTGACCTACGAGACGAGCGTCCAGTTCACCCCGCATGGCCCGGTGGCTGTCCACGTCGCTCGCGGCCCGCTTCCGGTCGGGCTCTACCGGCTGCAGCCGGTGCTGTCGAACGACAAGGTGGTCGGGCTCGAGACCGTGACCGCGATGCAGCGCCGGCTCGCGATCCAGGCGACGACGGTCGGCTTGAACGGCGACTTCTATGCCTCGAAGAAGGGCGGGCCGAGCGGGATCTTCATGCGGGATGGAGTCCTGGTCAGCGCTCCGAACGGGAACCGGTCTAGCGCCGGAATCACCTCCGACGGTTTGCTCGACGTTCGCAAGGTCAGGCTCTTCGGCACCTGGCGAGGTCTCGGGCAGCGCCGCGCCGTAAACGCTTTCAACGAGGCTCCTGGGGGGAACGGAATCTCTTTCTTCACGCCGGATTGGGGGCCGACGACGCCGCGCGTTTCCGGTGCGCTCTCCGTGACTCTCGCGCCCTTCGATGCCGCGACGCCGAACGTGGATCACTTCGCCCGCGTCGTCGACTCGAGGCAGGGTGCGACTGCCTCGATCGCGCCCGGCACGGCCGTACTCGTGGCCAGGGGAGCCGCGGCTCAAAAGCTCTCAGCGGAGGCCCCGGTCGGGACGACCGTCGCGATCCGCCTGATCCTCCAGTCCGCCTGGGAGACCGTCGGCGACGCGATCGGCGGCGGCCCCGTGCTGGTGCGTGACGGCGCGCCCGTCTTCCGGGCGAACGAGGCGTTCACCACGCAGCAGCTCGCTCCGCGGCATCCGCGCTCAGCCGTCGGTCAGACCGCCGACGGGCGAGTGCTCCTCGTGGCCGTCGACGGCCGCGCGCCGGGCTACTCGATGGGCATGACGACGTTCGAGCTGGCGCAGGCGATGGTGCGGCTCGGTGCGGTACGCGCCATGGCCCTGGACGGAGGCGCCTCGACGACACTCGCTTTCGAGGGAACCGTTCTCAACCGGCCGTCCGACGGTCGCGAGCGGCCGATCACGAGCGCGCTGATGCTCACGTACTCCGGCGTCTACGCACCGCCACCCGCCGAGGCCGTGCAGTCGCCGAACGGTGACGGCATTGCAGAACAGCAGGCGCTGGGCTTCAAGGTCGTGCGTCCCTCGACCGTCACAACGACGCTGATGGCGCCTGGGAACGTCGTCGCATTCCAGGAGACGTCAGCACGCGAGCCCGGGACGTACGAGGTGCCGTTCCCGCCGCTGCCTCCCGCGCTTCCACCGCCGCCGGAGGGCGTGCCTCCCCCGCCGCCCTCCCCTCCCGTCGCGCCGCAGCCCGCGGCGGAGGGGCGCTGGACGCTTCAGGTCGCGGCGACCGACGACCGAGGCCTCACGTCCTCCACGACCAGGCGTTTCTCCGTGAACTCGACGCTCGGTTTCCTCGACGTAAGACCGCGTACGCTCCGCGTCCCTCCGCGCGGACGAAACGCGACTATTGCCTGGACCCAAACGCGCGCGGCCCAGGTCACGGTGACTCTCGAGACGATGAGCGGAATTCCGGTGCGCACCGTTCTCAAGCGCCGGTTCGAGCCGGGTCAGGCGACGGCGGTCTGGAACGGCCTCACCGCGCGCGGGCGGCCGGTGTTCGGCGGCACGTACCGCATTCGTGTCGCGGCGCGAAATGAGGTCGGAGCGGTCTCGCTCGATCAGGAGCTCCGCGTGCGCCGAATCGCGGGCGCCAAGAAGTAGCCGGCGAGAGCCTCACCGCCCCTCTCTAGACTCCCGCGATGCCTGCCGCAGCCGCAGCCGTCGTCGTCGCGTCGATTCTCAGCGAGATCACGGACACGATCACTTCGGCGATCGGCGACTACGGGCTCTATGCCGTCTTCGGGCTCATGCTGGTCGACGCGGTGCTTCCCGCAGCGAGCGAGGTGGTCATGGTCTACGGCGGCGCCGTCGCCTCGGGCGCTTTCGTGGGGCAAGAGGTCGTGCTCTTCGGTTCGACGATCGAGGAGGGACTCCCGGCGTACCTCGCGATCGCCCTTGCGGGGACGATCGGCTACACGATCGGCTCCGTCCTCGGCTGGGCCATCGGGATCTACGGGGGGCGGCCGTACCTCGAGCGCCGCGGTCGCTGGCTTCATCTCGACGCAAACCGTCTCGACCGCGCCGAGCGCTGGTTCGAGCGCTGGGAGGACTGGGCCGTGTTTCTCGGGCGGCTAACGCCGGTCGTTCGCTCGTTTGTCTCCATTCCCGCGGGCGTCATGGAGACGCCGTTCGTTCGCTACGTACTGCTCACGCTCGCGGGCTCGACGATCTGGTGCGTCCTCTTCGCGGGCGCCGGCTATCTGGCCGGCGACAACTGGGAGGACTTTCACCATGCGTTCCGGTACCTCGACTACCTCGTCGCGGCGGTCGTCGTCGCCGTCGCCGGCTGGCTTGCCTGGCGCTGGATTCGGCGCCGGCGCGCTTCCCAGGAATCGCCCTTGCCGTGACGAAATCGGGCCGCAAGGCTCTCGGTACACTCGCCCACGGTGACCGCCCGCGACCCCATCCCACTCGTCGATGTCAAGGCGCAGTACGCGCCGCTGCTCCCGCAGATCAAGCAGGCGATCGACGAGGTGCTCGAAGGTGGACAGTTCGTCTTCGGCCCGAACGTGAGCGCGTTCGAGGAGGAAGCCGCCCGCTACCTCGGCGTGCGCGAGACGATCAGCGTGGCCAATGGCACGGATGCAATCGTGCTCGTGCTGAACGCGCTCGAGATCGGGCCTGGCGCGGAGGTGATCTGTCCCGCCTTCACGTTTTACGCAACCGCCGAGGCGATCGCGCGCGTCGGCGCGACTCCGGTGTTTGCCGACATCAGCCCGCAGACGTTCAACCTCGAACCCGATCGCGTCGCCGAGAAGATCACGGAGCGCACGAAGGCGATCATGCCGGTGCACCTGTTCGGACGACCTGCGCCGCTCGCGGAGCTGGCGAAGCTTGGGCTGCCCCTGATCGAAGACGCGGCTCAAGCGTTCGGCTCGCCCGACATCGCAGGCACCGGAATCGCCTCGACCTTCAGCTTCTATCCGACCAAGAACCTCTTCGGACTTGGCGACGGAGGCCTCGTCGCATCGAGCGACGAGGAGCTTGCCGAGCGCATCCGGATGCTTCGCTTCCACGGCTCGAAGTCGAAACGCATCTTCGAGTACATCGGGACGAACTCACGCCTCGACGAGATCCAGGCGGCGGCGCTTCGAATCTTCCTGCGCGAGCTCGACGGCTGGACGGCGCTTCGCCGCGAGGCCGCGGACCGCTACCGGGATCTCGGCCTCGGACAGGTTTGCGACGTCCCGGCGGACGAGCCCGGTCATGTCTACCACCTCTTCGTCTCCCGCTCGCCGCATCGCGACGAGATCAGGTCGGCGCTCGCTGACGCCGGGATCGCGAGCGCGGACTACTACGAGCCGCCACTGCACCTCCAACCTGCGCTCAGGTACCTCGGCTACTCCGAGGGCGACCTTCCGGAGACCGAGCGGGCCTCGCAGGAGAACTTCTCGATCCCGCTGTGGGCGGGCATCAGCGCCGAGCAGCAGGAGCGGGTCGTCGAGACCGTCCTGGCTACGGCGCGCGTTCCGGCGTCATGAGAGACACCGTGCAATGAGGAGCCCGGTCAACCGCCACCGGCTGTGGCAGGTCGTCGTCGATGCTGGGCTCGTCGTCGCTGCCTGGGTTCTCTCCTGGTATCTGCGCTTCGACGAGGAGCCGCCGGTCTACTACCGGCGCTATCTCGAGTGGGATGTCGTCGTTCTCATCGTGGGAATCACGATTCCGGTCTTCGTCGCGTTCGGCTTCTACAACCGCTGGTGGCGCTACGTGTCCACGCGGGACATCTGGAGCGCCGCGCGCGGTGTGGCCGCCGTTTCAGTCGCGACCTTCCTCGTCTTCACGCTCCTCGACTTTCACCCGGCACGGGTCCCGCGCGGGATCTGGATCGTGAACCTGCTTCTGCTGCTGGCGTTCGTGACCGGGTCGCGTCTGCTGGCCCGGACGCTCATCGAGCGTCCGGGTGCGCGCTCGGTCATCGCGCGCGGCAAGGAGGTGATCATCGTCGGCGCGGGCGACGCGGCCGAGCAGATCCTGCGTGAGATGCTCCGCACCCCGGCACTCGGCTACACGCCCATCGGGCTCGTGGACGATGACCCGCGCAAGAAGAACCTTCGTCTACACGGCATCCGCGTGCTCGGAACGACCGACGAGCTGGGCCATCTCTTGCGCGACCGCCGGCCCGACGAGCTGCTCATCGCCATCCCGTCGGCATCGGGCGAGCAGCGGGAGCGGATCGTCGAGGTTGCGCGTGTCGAGAACGTGCCCGTGAAAACACTCCCGGGGCTTGCAGAGATGATCTCGACCGATTTCAACCTGACCGGGCAGATTCGACCGGTCGAGGTCGAGGACCTGCTCGGCCGCGAGCCGGTCGAGGCAGACATCGAGTCCATCGCCGGCTACCTGACGGGCGAGGTCGTGCTCGTGACGGGCGCCGGTGGCTCGATCGGCGCGGAGCTTTGCCGCCAGATCGCCCGCGTCGGCCCGACCCGGCTCGTGCTCGTGGACAACGGCGAGCGGGGCCTGTTCGAGATCGAGCGCGAGCTCGTCGACGAGCGCAGCTTCCACGCGACGGCCGCCGTCCTGGCGGATGCCGGCAATGCGACGAAGATGCGGCAGGTCTTCGACAAGTACCGGCCGGCGGTCGTCTTCCACGCAGCCGCGTACAAGCATGTGCCGCTCGTCGAAGCGAACCCGGCCGAGGCTGTCCGCAACAACACACTCGTCACCCGGACAGTCGCGGACACGGCTGTCGAGTTCGGCGCGAAGCGGTTTGTGCTCGTGTCGACGGATAAGGCCGTCAGCTCGAAGAACGTGATGGGCCAGACCAAGGCGCTCTGCGAGTGGCTCGTCGAGGCGTGGGGGCACCGGGACGACACGAGGACGAAGTTCTGCGGCGTTCGCTTCGGGAACGTGCTCGGCTCCTCGGGCAGCGTGATCCCGACCTTCCGCCGCCAGATCGCCCGCGGAGGCCCGGTCACGGTGACCCACCCGGAGA
>JACCVK010000322.1 GCA_013698195.1 Actinomycetota bacterium
GGTTTCCCCCGCGCGACCGAGCCGAAGGCGAGGGAGGCGGCATGACCGTTCGTCCGAAGGAAGCGAGCGGGGCCGTATGAGCCCGATCTACGAGGTCTTTCGCCAGGAGCGCAAGGGCCAGCCGTTCCAGCACGCGGGGTCGGTGACCGCACCGGACGAGAGCTTTGCCGAGATCTACGCGCGCGAGCAGTACGGGCGACGGCAGGAGTCGGTCGCGCTCTGGCTCGTGCGCCGCGACGCGCTTACCGAGATCGGCGAGTTCCCGGACGAGTTCGAGATGAAGTACCGGCGCGTGGACGGCTACTCCATCAAGGCGCGGCTTCGGGAAGCGCGCGAACGAGCCGGGACGCTCGAGCAGGCTCCGGGTGGAGCCGGGGAGTGAGCGAGTGAGCGAGCGAGCCGACCTCCTGCTCGCCATCGCCGACGACGAGCTCGTCCTCGGCTGGCGGAACTCGGAATGGACAGGCATCGCGCCCTTCCTCGAGGAGGACGTCGCGTTCTCGTCTATCGCGCAGAACGAGATCGGCCACGCGCGCGCCCTCTACGAGCTCGTCGCCGAAGAGCTCGGGACGACCGCCGACGAGCTCGCGTTCGACCGCAAGCCGGAGGAGTACAGATGCTCGCCCCTCGTCGAGCTCCGGCGGCTCGAGTGGGCCCGGACGATCGCGCGCCACTGGCTGTACGAGACCGCGGACGAGATGCGCCTGGCCGCGCTGAAGGCTTCCGACGACCCGGAGGTCGCAGGCGTCGCAGCCAAGATGGATCGCGAGGAGGCGTACCACCGCATGCACGCCGAGATGTGGGTCGACCGCCTGCTCTCCTCGGACGAAGGACGCGCCCGACTGAGTGAGGCGATCGACGAGCTCTGGCCGTACGCCCTCGGCGTCCTCGACGAGGAGCTTCGCCCCGAGCTCCGTCAGCGCGCGGAGGAACGCCTCGGTCGCAAGTTGCCGGAGGTCGAGCCCGTTCCGCGCGGAGTGCACGAGGCCGAGCTCGCGGAGCTCTGGGAAGAGATGACCATGGTCCGCCGCTCAGCTCCGGCAGGCACGCAGTGGTGACAGTCGACGACGTGTGGGCCGCGCTCGCAGAGATCCCCGATCCCGAGATTCCGGTCATCTCGCTCGTCGACCTCGGTGTCATCAAGGACGTCGAGATCGAGGACGGAAAGGTGAGAATCGAGTTCACGCCCACCTTCATGGGCTGTCCGGCGCTCGAGCCGATGCAGCGCGCGATGGAGGCGAAGGTCGACGAGCTCGGCGCGACGGCCGAAGTGCGCGTCGTCCTCGACGACTCCTGGTCGACCGACAGCATCACCCCCGAGGGCCGGGAAAAGCTCCGCCTCGCGGGGTTCGCGCCCCCGACGCCCCGACCGGTTGGGAAGCTCGACCTCGTCCAGGTGCAGCGAGCAACCTTCCGCTGCCCGTACTGCGGCTCGACAGACACGAAGCTCGAGAACCTCTTCGGTCCGACCCCGTGTCGCTCGATCCGCTATTGCGACGCCTGCCGCCAGCCGTTCGAGCAGTTCAAGACCCTCTGAGCCGAGTCGCTCGCGAGCGCGTTGCTTGAAAGCGAACGTAGTGCTCCGTCTACCGACGCTCCGAAGTCACCCGACCGCCCGCACGTGGCGGGACCACCGGCGACCGGCGCTTCGGTAGGTTCGTGGCGATGGCTACCCGACAAGCCGCCTGTCACTGTGGGCAACTTCGCCTGGAAGTCGCGGGCGATCATTTGTGGTTTCCATGTGTCACTGCCTTGCCTGCCAACGTTGGACCGGAAGCGCGTTCGGGATGCAGGCGGCGTTCACACCGGATCAAGTGCGCATCGAGGGTCGCTTCAGCGACTACCTGCGAGTCTCGGACGAGGCGGACAGAAAGGAGCACGTCTTCCATTTCTGCCCTGACTGCGGCTCGCAGGTCTCTACACAGAACCGACTGAGCCAGACCTGATCGGCGTCTCGGTCGGCTCATTCGCCGACCCCTCGTTCCCGCCGCCGACGGAGTCGGGCTACGACTCTCGCCGTCATCACTGGGTTGGGCTGCCCGACTCGATCCAGCGTTAGGTAGGCGGAGGCGGCGGACAAGCTCTCCTCCTGGTCATACTCCGACGCCTAACGGCGACTCGCGCGGGTCGGCTAACGAGAGGGAGGGACGATGCCGCTCTATCTATCGAAGTTCAGCTACACGCCGGAGACGTGGGCCAAGCTGATCGCGAACCCAGAGGACCGCCGAGAGGCCGCTCGGTCGTACATCGAGTCGGTCGGTGGGAAGCTCCACGGGTTCTGGTACGCCTTCGGCACACACGACGGCTACAACGTGTGGGAGGCCCCCGACAACGTGTCCATGGCCGCGGTCGCGATGGCGATTGGTGGCGGTGGCGCGCTTAGCTCGTTCGAAACGACAGTCCTCCTGACCGTCGAAGAAACGATGGATGCCCTGCGGAAAGCAGAGCAAGTCCAGTACCGCCCGCCGGGCGCGTAGCCACCCGCCGAAGTCGAGACGCCCCAGGCCGCCACTGGATAGCGTCCTCTGCGTGAGGGTCACGGCTGAGGCCGCACGTCGCTTTCTGGTGGCGCGTCACGCGCTCGCGCCGGCGCGCTCGCTCGAGGGAGGACCCGACGCCGTGCTCGAGGTTTTCCGCCGACTCGGCTCGATCCAATACGACCCCCTTGCGATTGCTGGACGCAACCACGACCTCGTGCTGCACGCTCGCGTGGCCGACTACGACCCCGCCTGGTGCGACCTCCTCTACGAGCGCCGCGAGATCTTCGAGGCCTACAACAAGGGACTCTCCTTCGTCCCGGCGAGCGAGTTCCCGTGGTTCCGTGCGACGTGGAGCAAGAACGGGCAGCGCGTGCTCGCCGAGAACGTCGCAGTGGCCGAGCGCGTGCTCGAGCGCCTCCGCACCGAGGCGCCGCTGTCAGCGCTCGATTTCGAGGGCGAGCGCGGGACAACGATTGACTGGTTCGGGATGCCGACAAACGCCGTACGCGCCGTGCTCGAGGCGTACACCGCTACGGGCGTGCTCGGCCTCGCGCGACGCGACGGCAACCGACGCTACTACGACCTCCTCGAGCGACTCCTGCCAGCCGAGCTCCTGGCGCGCAGCATCCCCTTGAAGGAACAGCTCCGCCACAAGCTCCTCTCGCGCTACCAGGCTCACGGTTTGCTCGGGGTCGGTGGCGGTGGAGATATCTTCGCCGGCCTCGGTCCCGCCAAGCCGGACGCGAAGCGGCCGGAACATCCAGGGCGGACTGCGCTGCGCGAGGAGCTCGTCGAGCGTGGGGAGCTCGTTTCCGTCGAGGTGGAGGGCGTGCGCGCCAAGCGCTTCGTCCTCCGCGAGGAGGTCGAGCTGCTGGAAGCGCCGCCAGAGCCGCCGCCCACCGTCGCATTCCTGCCGCCGTTCGATCCTTTGGTTTGGGATCGGGCTCTCCTCGGATCCCTCTTCGAGTTCGAGTATGTGTGGGAGCTCTTCTTCCCGCCGGCCAAGCGACGTTGGGGCTGGTACGTGCTGCCGATGATCTTCCGCGATCGCCTCGTCGGCCGGATCGAGCCGCGGATCGACCGCGCTGGCGGCGAGGTGCAGGTGCTCGGCTTGTGGTGGGAGGACGGCTTCGCACCGCGCCGCATCGAGGGCTTTGTCGACGCCATGCGCGACGCCCTCCGCGCGTACCTACGCTTCGGCGGCGCGACTCGCCTCGAGTGGGCTCCCAACCTCGCAACCGAGAAACGGTTCTTTACGACGCGCCCGTAGAGCGGCTACTGGCGCCGGAGCCGTACTAAACCCTCCTGCTCCACGCAGGCAATCGAGTCTCATGTCAAAGACTGCTCGAGCCGCTCAAGACTCTCCGTCCAGCCCGCCATGTGCAGCGCGCGCCGAGCCTCGGTTGCGAAAGGCCCCTGGTCGAGAACGAGCGACGTTCCCTCGCGATGGTCGAGGAACGAGAGCGTCACCACTGTCTCCTGGTCGTCGGGATCTGGCTCCTCCCATTCGAACGTGTACACGAGGCGTCGCGGCGGATCGATCTCGGAAAACTCGCCGCGCAGGTGGAAGGCCTCTCCGTCCGGCGGCTGCATCGTGATGCGGTACCGCCCTCCGTCGCGAACGTCGAGGTCGAGGCTGGGTGAGGTGAACCCCGCGGGACCCCACCACTCAGCTAGCTTCTCCGGCTCGACACACGCCGCGAACACGCGCTCAGTGCCCGCTTGCAGGACCTTCTCCAGGTGAAGCCTCAAGCCGCCGGGGTCATCGGTCACGCAGCGATTATGCGCCAGCCCAGCTGGGATCCCGCTGACTTCCCACAAGCAGGAGCGTCACGCAGGCCGAGTAGCCGTGCTCGCGGACGGCTCTCTGCGCGTGGGAGGCGCGCCGGATGCGGGATGACGCCGCAATGTGCGAGCGTGTGGGAAGTCCGTTGAGCGGTCTAGGAGGAGGACAACGCGCGCTCGAGGGCGGCCCGGTCGGTCGGCCCGCCGTGCGTCGCAAGCGCGTGCTCGACCGGCAGTGCGAGTAGCGGGCGCAGCCCCTCTGCGATCTCCTCGCGCGTCACGCCAGGGCGGAGCCACCTTTCGTTGATCTCGAGGCCCCGGCCGAAGTCGACGAGCGTGTCGCCGGAAATCACCGCCCGCGAGCTCTCGATCCAGAGCACCGTGTCGTTCGGCTTGTGGCCGGCGAAAACGTCGGCACCGAACGGCAGCCGGTCGCCGGCCGAGTACGGGCGCGCCTCCCCCTTCCCCTCGCGGAGCAGCCAGACGACGTCCGGGCTGCCGTCGCCAGCCTGCTCGGCGGTGATGCCGTAGGTGTCCATCAGGTACTGCGCGCTGTCGGGGAGCGGGGTGTAGACGGGCGCGCCGAGCCGCTCGACGAGAATCTCGGCGTCGCGCTCGTGCCACGGTGCGGTGAGCACGATGGTCGTCTCGCGGTCGGCCGCGCGCTCGAGGAGCTCGCCCGGCACGCCAAGCGGGTCCAAGAGCAGCAGCCGCTCCCCGTCGTCGATCGCGTAGGACGAGACGTTTTGGTCCCACGGCTCGCTCGGCTCCCACTGCGGGTGCGACGCCTGCCAGTGCCAGAGGCCTTGTCGCAACTCGCGCACGGCACGATGCTACCGAAGCGCCAGAACGCAGTGGCCAGAGTCGAGTGATGCGCTCGGGTCGCGTCCACTACGCCTGGGTGGTGGTCGCGGTCGGGTTCCTCGCGCTCGTGATGGCCGCTGGTTTCGCTCGGTTGCGGGGGATTCTCCTCGTGCCGCTGCACGACGAGTTCGGCTGGAGCCACGGGACGATCACCGCCGCTGTCGTCATCAACCTCGTCTGCTACGGCCTCGGCGCACCGTTCGCGGCCGCGCTCGCAAAGCGCTTCGGCATGCGCAAGTTCATCGTGATCGCACTCGCGATCATCGCTTTGTCGTCGCTGCTCACGCTGCGCGTCACCGAGCCGTGACAGCTCTACCTGCTCCTGGGTGTCGTCAATGGCTTCGCCACCGGCGCCGTCGGGGTTCCGATCGGCGCAATCATCGCGAACCGCTGGTTCGTCGAGCGCCGCGGGCTCGTCACCGGCGCGCTCACGGCGAGCAACGCAACCGGCTCGCTCGTCTTTCTCCCGTTCCTCGCCTGAGTAACCGGTTTCGACTGGCGCTGGGCATCGATGACAGTCGCAGTCGTCGCGGCGACTGGACTGGCGACTACGGGCCGGCCTTCGTGGGCGCCGGAGCGCTTGCCATCATCGCCGCCTTCGCAGTGCTGCTGATCACGTTCGAGAGGTACCGCGAGCCTGTCGTGGCTCTCGAGTCTCGGATAGGCGGCCTCGGATAGGCGGCAGGAGCGCTCTCCCGCTCAGTCGTCTTCCTCACCGCTCTTACCTCCGCCTCCGCCGCAGGTCTTGCGGGCTTCGCGGCGAAGCCGATCGATCTCTTTGCGCTGCCCCTGGACCGCTTCCGACCGGTCGAGCAGCGCCAGAACCCCGTCGCAGCTGCCGAGGGCGAAGCGCGTGAATGCGAGGTTGTAGCTCGCGTACGCCTCCGCCAGCGTGGCGGAGCCCGCAAGTCCCGCCACCGCCTGCTTGAGGAGCGGAAGCGCGCCGGAATAGTCGCCGTCCTGCATAAGCGAAAAGCCTTCGTTCGCGAGCGCCTCGGAGTCGCCCGTCGGTGGCGGCGGAGGAGGAGGCGGTGGCGGGGGAGGCTCGGGTGCGGGCGGTGGTGGCGGCTCGGGTGCGGGCGGTGGTGGCGGCTCGGGCGCAGGCGGTGGGGGCTCCGGTGCCGGTGGAGGCGGTTCTGTCGTCTGGGTAACGGTATTTGTCGTCGACCCGCGCTCCGGGTCGTCGCCGAGGGCCGCGATCACGGCGGCGCTCACGATCCCAGCGGCGAGGACACCCAGCGCGCCCAACGCGTAGGGCAACGAGCGGCGCCTGCCGCGGTCGTGCGTTCTCGCAAGAGGTGCCGGTGGCGAGGCGGCAGGCCTGGGGCGAGCAGGCGGCACACGCACAGGGGGCTGGATGAGCGTCGTCGTCGTGTCGGCCGTGAATGCGTCGCGGAGGTCGTCAGCGAGCTCACGCGCGGTTCCGGGGCGCTTCTCCGGCTCCTTCGCGAGCGCGCGCTCGAGCACTGCGTCGACGCTCGCCGGAAGCTTCGGGTCAAGCCCCGCAGCGCTTGGCACGTCGGCATTCACATGTGCGAACGCCTCGGTCACGGGAGTCTCCGCAGCGAACGGGCGCTTCCCGGCGAGCAGCTCGAACGCCACGACGCCGAGGGCGTAGCGGTCGGAGGCCGCCGTTGCCGGCTCCCCCCGCGCCTGCTCCGGCGAGAGATACCCCGCCGTGCCGAGCACCGTGCCAGGGAGCGTGAGCGTGTCGAGTCCGGCTGCGGAAGCGATTCCGAAGTCGCTCACATGGACGCTGTCCGCGCTGTTCAGGAGGAGGTTGGCCGGCTTCACATCCCGGTGCACGATCTCCCGCGCGTGTGCCGCGTCGAGGGCGTCCGCCGCCTCTGTCAACCAGTCGAGAGCGAGCTCCGGTGAGATCGAGCCTGTTCTGAGACGGTCGTGGACGGAGCCGCCCTCGAGAAACTCCATGACGATGAACGGCCGGCCCTCGTGCTCGCCGACGTCGAAGACCGTCACCACATGCCGGTGACCCGAAAGCTGCGCGGCGGCAAGGGCCTCGCGCTTGAAGCGTGTGCGCACTTCGTCCGAGCGCGCATGACGCTCGGCGAGCATCTTGACCGCGACCGTACGGCCGAGTACCGAGTCCGTCGCTCGGTAGACCTCGCCCATCCCGCCGGTCGCAACGCGCGTGGGCGAGACATATCTGGAGGGAAGTGCGCCAGTTGCGATTCGGCCGGTGATATCTGTCATTACCCGCTGAGCGTACGGCGGAATCGCGCGAGCGCTTCGGCTAGCGGAGGAGGAACCCCTCGCCGAGCGGATCGTCCGGATCGAGCTCGAAGGTGTGCTTGCCGGTGCGATAGGCGCGGCCCTCGACCTCGGTGATGACCGCGGCGCGCTCGCCGACGCTGGTATCGCCGACGACGCGGCCTCGGAACTCCGAGCCGACGATGCTCAAGTGCCTGAGTTCCTCACCGCGCGGCAACCTGCCCGACCGGTCGAGCAGCGCGAGCCGCGCGGAGGTGCCGCTGCCGCAGGGAGAGCGGTCGACCTCGCCGTCGGCGAACACCGTGACGTTGCGCTGCGTGAGGGGGCTCGTCCCCTCTTCCTGCCAGAAGACGACTCCGTACACGTCGCGCAGCTCCGGCTCGAGCGGATGGACGATCTCGTGCTCCTCCTCGAGTGCTTGCTTGAGCTCGCGGCCGAGCTCGATCAGCCGCGGCAGCTCCCGCGGCTCGATCCGCTCCTCGAGGCAAGCGTAGAAGGCTCCGCCGAACGCGACGTCGACTTTGCGTCCCGCGACGTCGATGCCCTCGGCCCAGACGTATGACGGCACGTTCCGAAACCGCACCGAGCGCACGCGGCCACCCTCGACCCGGGCCCACGTCTCGAGGCGTCCGGAGGGAACGTCCACGACCACGCGGGTCTCCCCTTCCTGCTGCGGGACGATGCTCTCGTCGAGAGCCCACGTCACGAGCGCGATCGTCCCGTGCCCGCATGCGGTCGAATAGCCAGCGTTGTGGAAAAAGACGACCCCGAGGTCCGCACCGGCATCGTTGGGCTCGACCACGAAGCAGCCGTACATGTCGGCATGTCCTCGGGGCTCGAAGACCAGGAGCCGGCGGACGTGGTCGAGGTGCTCCGGGGCGCTCCGGCGTTTGTCGAGGACCGTTCTGCCGGGCGGCTGGTCGACCCCTCCTGTGACGATCCGGAAGGGCTCGCCGCCCGTGTGGTAGTCGACCGTGGTGATGCGGCTGAGACCTGCGGTGTCAGACACCAGTCAAGCAGACACCAGTCAGCGACGTGCGCTCAGCGGCCCTTGAACTCGGCGGGACGCTTCTCGAGGAAAGCCTGCACTCCCTCTGCGAAGTCCTCGCTCGCCGTCGCAGCAGTCTGCAGCTCGGCCTCGAGTGAGAGCTGCTCGTCAAGGCTCGCGCCGTGAGCGTGCTCGAAGAGGCGCTTCGTCATCGCCACGGCCTGCGTCGGCAGCGTCGCGTACCAACCAGCGAGCTCTGCCGTTCGCCCTGCGAAGCCATCGTGGGGAACCACCTCCGACACGAGCCCCCAGGCGAGCGCCTCGTCCGCGCTCAGCCGGCGATTTGAGACCATCCACTCGAACGACCTCGACCATCCGAGCAAACGGTGAATGAACCACGTGCCGCCCGAGTCGGGAACGAGACCGATGCCGACGAAGCCAGGTACGAACGCCGCCTGCGCGGACGCGATTCGCACGTCGCAGGCGCAGGCGAGCGACAGCCCCGCTCCGGCCGTTGCGCCGTTTAGCGCGGCTATAACGGGCTTCTCGAGCGCGCGGATCGAGCGGATGTTCGGGTGGTAGGTCTCTTCGAGCCGGTCCCGGATCCCTCCGTCCGGGATCTCCTGGAACTCCGTCAAGTCCTGGCCCGAGCAGAACCCGCGACCCGCACCGGTGATAACCACCGCTCGAATCTCCGGGTCTCCTGCCTCACGCAACGCCTCGGCGAGCGCGTCGTGGAGCGCACGATTGAACGCGTTGTAGACGTCGGGCCGATTGAGCGTGATTGTGAGCACCGCCCCCTCTCGCTCCGTCAGCACCTCGCTCGGCATGTCATTCCTTCCCGCGGGCGAGGAAGCCTCGCACCGCATCCTGGGCCTCGTTGCCGAGCATCGAGAGGGACAGCCAGTCGCGCGCATGCCCGACCGTCTGATGCCAGGCGAGATCGCGCCACACGTTGAGCTGCTGCTTCGCATAGCGGGTCGTCAGCGGAAGCTTGGCGGTGAGCTTCTCAACCCACTCGTCGACCAGTGCATCCAGCTCTCCCTCGGGCACAGCGCGGTTGACCAGCCCCCACTCCGCCGCCTGCTCCGCCGGTATCTCCTCGCAGAGGAAGACGATCTCGCGCGCACGTCGATCGCCGACCATGAGCTGTAGCCACTGTGTGGCCCCGCCGGCCGGCACGGATCCGTGCTCGAGGCCGACGTGGCGGATGAACGCCGTGTCCACCATGAGGGCGAGATCGCACGCCATCTGGAGCTCGTTCCCGCCGCCGACCGCGATCCCGTTGATGCGCGCGATCGTCGGTTTGCCGATCTCGCGCAAGCGGTCGTGAGCGTCCTTGAACGCACCGAACCACTTCCAGTACTCGCCTGGGCGGCCTAGGTAGTCGGCATCCCACGAGCGGAGATCCGCGCCGACACAGAACGCGCGTCCCGTCCCCGTGAGGACTGCGACGCGAATCTCGTCGTCCCAAGACACGTCTTCGCAAGCGCGCGCGAGCTCACGGAGCATCTGGAAATCGAAGGCGTTCAAGACCTCCGGCCGGTTGAGCCGGATCGTTGCGCGCGGCGGCTCCTTCTCGTAGACCACCGTCTCGAACCCGAGCTCCGAAGGCTCGACCGGGCGCGGGTGCGTCGGCTCCGGCATCTAGTGCCGCTCCGTCGCGAGCCGAACTCCCGTCACGAGCGCCATGTCTACACCGGGGGTGACGACGAGCAGCGCAGCGACGCCGAGGAACGCGAGCGTCTGACCGTTCATACGCGACGCAAGCTACGCGATCTCGGCAAAGTGAACCTGGAACGGAATTCCCATCGCCATCGCGTCGGCGCCCGTCTGCGCGAACTCGGGGGTCTTCGCGGCTGACTTGAACGCGTCCATGTCTCGGAACTCCCACTCCGCGTAGTAGCGGAAAGCGGGGTCGCCCATGGGAGCGCCGAAGACCTTCCCGTGCCGGAAGGTCGCCCCCTCGACCTGGCGGCAAAGCCCGGCGTGCTGTTCGTAGCGCTCGGGCTCGGGCTCCGCCTCGTACACGATGAACACGCGAATCACGCTCGCTCCCTTCACTCGAGGACCGTGTGAGCGTATAGCGTCGCTTCGATGAGCCCGACCGGACTCGCAGCGCTCCTCGCGGCCGTGGCGGGCCTCGGTGGTGCAGTCCAGATCGCGGTCCAGGGACGCCTCGGCGAGCGAGTCGGGACTCTCGAGGCGCTGGCGACCGCGAGCCTTATCGGCGCCGGGGTGGCGGTCGTCGTCCTGCTAGCCGCTCGCCGCTCGGTCGGCGGGCTCGGCGAAGCATTCGCGGCACCGAAGTGGATGCTGCTCGGCGGTGTCATGAGCGCGCTGATCATCCTCGCAATCACCGTCGCCGGTCCGCGCATCGGCATCGTCGCCACGACGGCGACCTTGATCGCGGCGCAGTTCACGCT
>JACCVK010000337.1 GCA_013698195.1 Actinomycetota bacterium
GTGTTCGGGTTGTTCGCCTTCCAGAGCGCCCGCGAGTCCGTCGTGATCGCGAAGCAGCCCACTTCGGCCTTGTTGCGTGCCACCCAGGGCGCGACCGCGAGCGCGGCGCCGACGACGAGCACCCCACCGATCGCGAGCGCCCTCGAGCCCGGTCGGACCCTCCACGCGACATAAGGCGCCAGCAGGAGCGGAAGCAGCGCGAGTCGCGCGTTCCCGAGGATCGCAACGCCGGTCGCAACCCCCGTCGCGGCGGCGGCCGCGAAACCGCGGTCCTCGTAGGCGAGCAGGGCGAGCCAGGCGACGAACGCGAGGAGGAGTCCGTCGAGGCCTTCTCGGTTCAGGTGGACGTCGTGCCAGACGAGATACGGGTGAAGCGTCGTGATGAGAGCCGCAACGACGCCGATTCCGGTCGAGTGCAGTCGTGTTCCGATCTCGAGCACGAGGAGCGCGGTAACGATCGCTACGATCGTCTGCGCGATGCCGACCGCGATCCAAGACCGGTCGAAGGGCAGGTAGATGCCCGCGAGGAACCACCCGTAGAGCGGTTGCGTGTACGCGGAGGGAACGTCGGGGAGAAAGCCGAAGGTGCCGTGCTCGACGAGCGTCGTGGCAAAGCGGTCGCTCTTGTCGACGAACTCCTCGAGAATCGTGTCTCGCTCGCGCAGCAGCACGGCGAGCCTCGGCAAAGCGGCCGCGGCGGCGACGAGGACAACCGCGCTTCCGCGGCGCATCAGGAGTCAGCCGTAGCGTCGACGGGCATGAGCGGCACGTCGGCGGAACGGTACGCGGTCGTCTCCTGCCACGTCGAACGACCACTCGACGACGAGGTTTGGGCCCGATTCTCCGCCCTCCAGCAGCGCCGCCCTGGGGGTTTCGCGATCGCCGCGCTCCTCCGGCCCGCCGATACGAACGCCGGGGAGGACGAGGGTCTGTGGGTGGAGCGTGCCCGTGAGGTCGCGGACCGCGGGCCCTTCGGTCACCACGTGCACTGGATCGCACCGGACAAGGCTCGCCCCACGGTGGCGGGCGCTGCCGAGAGGGTTCGGCTCGAAGGCTCACGGCTCCGTGGGCTGGGATTCGCGCCCACGCTCTTTTGCGGCGGCGGCTGGTATACGGATGCAGAGGTGGCAGACGTCTGTGCCGACCTCGGATACGTGGACTGCACGCCCCGTCCGAGACGGCCGCACTACCTGGCACCGAGCGAGCGCTGGGCTTCGCTGGCGAGCCCGGCTCGCATCCGTCTGCCCAGCGGGCGGCTCCTGACGAGCGTTCCGACCACTCACTCGCTCGAAGAGCTCGGCCGCACGTTCCTCCGCCGCTCGCTGCCGGGGTTCGTGCACGTGTACTTCCACGACCATGACCTGCTGAGCCGGCGCAGATCGGCGCTGCTAGGGCTCCTCGGCTTCCTTGCGAGGCGAACCAAGGTCATGGACCTCGACTCGCTTACCGAGGCGCTGGCCGGAGGCATGCCGGAGATCGGCTGGGACGAGGTCGCGCGGCCCTGAAGCGCTCTGGAGCGCGCTCTAAGCTTCCGTTGTGTCGAGCAAGACCGCTCCGCCTCCGGAGCCGACGTCTCCTCCACCGCAGCAGCGGTCTCGAGCCGACGTCCGGGCATCACGCGTCTACATCCTCTCTCGCGGGCCGATCGTGTCGCTCGTTCGGCGCGTGGTGTCTGTCTGTTCCCTCATCGCACTCGACGTCATCGGCCTCGCGCTCGGCATCTACCTTGCTCTCGTCCTGCGTCAGGTCGTGCTGGGCGAGGGCGAGATTCTCTGGGGCTTGCTGTGGAGGGAAGGACCGGCCGAGTGGCTCAAGTTCGCAGCGCCCATCACGGTGCTCGTCTTCGCGCAGGCCGGGCTCTACCGCGTGCGGGAGCGCCGGCCGGGCGCTGGGCGCATTCTCGCCTCCTTGATCGTCGTCGCGCTGATCGTTCTCGCCTTCGGCATCGGAACCGAATACGACTTCACCACCTCCGGTCTCATCCCGACCTCCGTCATCACGTGCGCTCTTGCCATCGGCGTCTTGCGGGCTGCGTACGAATCGGCCTCGCTGGAGCTGATGCGCGTCGCCGGAATCCGGCGGAGAGTGATCCTCGTCGGTGAGGGGGAGAGCCTTGTCCACCTGAGAAGCACGCTCGGCGCGAGCCGCGGTGGGCTCGGGTACGAGTTCGTCGGTGCGGTCGCGGAGGAGCCGGCCCCGGGCCTCCGTCTGCTCGGGTCGCGTCGCGAGCTGCACCGCGTACTCGAGGAGGTTCGCCCCGACGAGGTGATCCTCGCGGAGGCGGCGCTCGACGAGCATGCGGTGCTCGAGGTCGTCGAGCAGGCGCACAGGCAGGGAGTCCGCGTGCGCCTCGCGCCCGATGCGACAGAGCTCCTCGTACAGCGGGGCGAGTATGTGCCAGGGCAGGGCGCTCCGCTCTTCGAGCTGCGACCGCCCGTGCTCACCGGCTGGGACTGGGCGGTGAAGCGGACGTTCGACATCGCGGTGAGCGTGCTCCTGCTCGTGCTCGGGCTACCGCTCTGGCTGCTCATTGCAGCCGCGATCAAGCTCGGTTCGCGCGGGCCCGTCTTCTTCGTCGACAAGCGGATCGGCGTCGGCGAGCGTGAATTCCCGATGCTGAAGTTCCGGACGATGGTGGCCGGTGCCGCGGATCTTCAGGAGAGCCTCGAAGACCGGAACGAAGCGACGGGAGCGCTCTTCAAGATGCGCGACGACCCGCGGATTACGGGCGTCGGCCGCGTGCTGTGCCGGCTCTCGCTCGATGAGCTGCCGCAGATCGTGAACGTCCTCCGCGGCGAGATGAGCCTCGTCGGCCCGCGGCCGCTGCCGCTCCGCGACTACGAGCTCCTCGAGGACTGGCATCGCGCGCGCTATGCCGTGCTCCCCGGGATGACCGGGCTCTGGCAGATCTCCGGTCGCTCGGGGCTGACGTTCGACGATCTAGTGCGGCTCGATTTCACGTACATCGAGAACTGGTCGGTCTGGCTCGACATCTCGATCATCGCCAAGACGATCCCAGCCGTTCTTGCGCGGCGCGGGGCGTATTGACGGAGATCGACGTGAGATCTGAGGCCGCCGGCGAGGCCGCCAGCGAGGCGGGCACAGCGGTGGCCCGCACGACGTCTATCTCGTCCTCCGCCTCCGCTTCGGCCGAAGAGAGCAGCGTCGCTCGCTGGCTTCTGGTCTTGCTCGCCGCGGGCGCGGTCACTGCCCTCGCGGTCTGGATGATCTCACCGAGGTTCGAGATCGACGTCCCGTCGGTTGTCGACGACTGGGCCGCGTACTTCACGTCCCCGGATCTGCTGGCGGAAATCCTCCGCCTCGAGAACCCGGAGACCGAGCGTTTCCGGCCTGGAGTCATCGTCTGGGGCTATCTCCAGTGGCACACACTCGGTGCGCCCGAGAGCCTCGTCGGCCCGAACGCCTGGAACGTCCTGCGAGTCGCGATTCTCGTCGCGGGCCTCACGCTCTTCACAGCCCTGGCGCTGCCGATCCGCCGCGGGCGACTGGAGCTCGTCTTGTACGCGGGCCTTGCGAGCATTCCCGCGTTTGTCGTCGTGCTCGTCCCCAAGTTTGCGCGCGACCTCGCGCGCTTCGGGCCGCAGGAGCCGTTGCTCGTCGGCGGGATGGCTCTCGGAGGCTCGTTGGTCTTCCTGGCCGCTCGGTCGCTCTTTGACGAGTCGAACTCGATCCGCGTCTGGGCGGTTGCGGCCCTCGGTGTCGGTGGGAGCCTGGCCTGGGCGCTCGGCACGTACCAAAAGGAGACCTCGATCTGCGTCCTTCCGCTGCTCGCCGGGGTGGCGATCGCGTGCCGGTCGCACTTCGCGAGCTGGAGGCACTTGGGCCGTGGGCGGAAGACGGCTCTGGCCGCGCTCGGCGCAGTCGTGGTGCTGCCGCTTCTCCACGTCACGATCGAGCTTCTCCGCATCGTCCGGCGCGGAGACCTCGTGTACGACGCTGATGCCGGTGGCCAGGGCCTGATCGACGGCGTGCGTGAGCTCTGGAACTGGACGCACGAGGCGGTTCCGGGGAATGCGCGACTGCTTGCATATGGGGCCGCCGCGCTCGTCGTGGTTGCAAGCGTCGCCCGTCGCCGGATCGACCCGATCGCGCTAGGAGCGCTGCTCTCCGGGGCTCTCACCTTCGTGTTTGCCGGTCAGTCGGGAGTCGTCGCCACCCGCTACTACATCCCGGCCATAGCGCTCTTTGCGGTCGCGTTCGCGCTCTCGCTCGCTCGCCTGCCGACGATCGTCGTGGCAGCGGGAGGGCTCGCCGTCTTCTTCTCGTTCATGCCACCGCCGGGCACGCGAGCCGAGGTACAGAGCTGGACGAACGAGGAGCTCGCGAACGGGACGCTCGTCAGCACGGTCACCCGGCTCGAGAGCTCGGGCTGCGTCGTCGCTGTGGCCGGGCTCGATCTCGAGACGGACGCCGCGCTCCCGGTGCTCGTCGGCATCGGGCGCTCGGATGCCGACGAGACATGCTCACCCGAGGGGACTGTGATCGTCGCCGGTCCCGGCGAGGAGGGCACGGCGCTCGCGTCGGCGTGCGCCCCCGCCGCGCTCGAGTTGCTCGCCCAAGCGCCCGTGGGCGCGGTGTACCGGTGCGCACGCCTGCGCGCCGAGCCGGTGCGGCACCCGACGCGAGGTCTCGTCGCGCCCGCTCAGCTCGTCGCCCTGCACCGGCTCGAGCCGGTCGTGCTCGGCTAGCCTCGCCGGCCGGGGCTCTCCCGTGCGAGCTCCTCGACAGACTCGAGCTCGGCTTCCGGAAGTCCGTGCGTTCGGGTCACGACGTACAGCGGCCGGCGCTTGACCTCGTCGAAGATGTGCGCGATGTACTCGCCGATGATGCCCAGCACGATGAGCTGGATCCCGCCGACGATGCCGACGATAACGGCGAGGGACGTCCAGCCTGGAACAGCGAAGCCGCCGACGAGCCTGCCGACGAGAGCTGCCAGCCCGAAGACAAGCGAGGCGATGGAGACGAGGAACCCGAGATTGAGACCGAGGCGTAACGGCCGGCTCGAGAAGCCGATGACGGCATCGGTCGCCAGTCGAAACATCCTGAAGCTCGTGTATTTGGTCTGCCCGGCGGTGCGCGCGGGGTGGACATAGGGAACACCGGACTGGCGGAAGCCCACCCAGCTGAACATCCCGCGCAGGTACCGGTTCGACTCGCGCATCGCCCGCACGGCGTCGAGGGCGCGACGGTCGACGAGCCGGAAGTCGCCCGCACCGATTGGAACCTCGATCTCGGCGAGCCGCCCGAGCAAGCGATAGAAGACCCGCGCGGTCCAGTCCTTGAAGCGGCCCTCGCCCGGGCGTTCGGTCATGACCGCGTACACGATCTCGTCACCCGCGCGCCAACGCGCGACGAGCTCGGGGATCACCTCGGGCGGGTGCTGGAGATCCCCGTCCATCGTCAGCACGGCGTCACCTCGGGCGAGATCGAGCCCGGCGGAGAGGGCGAGCTGATGCCCGAAGCCGCGCGAGAGCCGGACGACCTTGAAGCGTGGATCGCGGGTATGTGCTTCGACGGCGAGCCCGTACGTCGCGTCCGTGCTGCCGTCGTCGACGAGGAGCACCTCCCACGTATCGTCGAGCGCTTCGAGTACCCGCGTCAGCCGTGTCACCAGCTCGGGCAGCAGCTCTTCCTCGTTCCGCACAGGAACGACGACCGAAAACCGCGGGAACGAGTCGTCCACTGCGGACGAGGCTAGCGACTGCTGACGACGGCCGGAGCGCTCCGTTCCGGCCCCTAGACTGATTGGCGTGAGGTCGCCGAAGATCCTCGCCGTCGCGTCCGCGGTCGACCTCGACTTCCGCTACGGCTGCACCCCCGCGTGGTGGCAGCTCTGGAAAGGCATGTACGAGGCCGGGGTCGATCTCGTCGTGACGCCGTACCGAGGCCGGCCGGTCGAGTCGCCCTGGTGGCGTGTCGCACCGAACCCGACCTATCGGGAGGGCGAGTCGTACCAGGCCGTACGCGATGTCCTCGCGCGGCTCAAGGGCGACCGCTATCTGCGTCGAGCGGAATCCCACCCGGAGGACTCCAGCTTCGACCGGCTGACGCGAGAGACGATCCGGCGCCTCGTGACTCCGCGCTGGAAGCGTCATCTGGAGCGGCTCGTCGAGCGCGAGCGGCCTGACGCGGTCGTCGTCTTCACCGTGCCGATGGCGCACCTCCAGGGGATTCCCACAGCTCTACGCGAGCAGTTCGGTATTCCCGTGCTCTTCTACGACGGCGACGTGCCGATGAGCTTGCCGGAGTTCGGCGGCATGGATACGGGCTTCAACCCGTACCACGGCGCCGATCCCTCGGAGTACGACCTCGTTCTCTCCAACTCGGAGGGTGGCATCGAACGGCTGCTCGACCTGGGTGCACGCAGGGCTGAAGCGCTCTTCTGGGCGGCCGACCCGGAGTTCTTCGCACCGCAGCCGGTCGAGAAGGAGCTCGACGTCTTCTTCTACGGCTACGGGGACAAGTTCCGGCGCGACTGGATGCAGACGATGGTGGGCGATCCGTCCCGGCTCGGCCCCGAGCTCGACATCGCGCTGGGCGGGCTCGACTTCCAGGGCGACATCGGCACCGCGCGTCGCCTCGGCGACATCCCGTTCAACGTGTTCGCGCGCGCGATCTCGAGCGCGCGTGTGAATCTCAACATCACCCGGCGGCCGCACGCCACCGTGCCCGCTTCCTCCACGGCCCGACCATTCGAGCTGGCGTCCTCGGGCGCGGCAATCGTGTCGAACCCGCACGAGGGCATCGAGCGCTGGTTCGAGCCCGGCTCCGAGCTCATCGTCGTCGAGTCGGCGGACGAAGCTGTGTCCGCGTACAGAGAGCTCGTCGCAGATCCAGGGCAGGCGGAGGAGATGGGACGCCGAGCGCGCGAGCGCGTCCTCGACGAGCACACCTATGCGCACCGTGCGCGCCGGCTGCTCGAGCTGGTCGACCTCCGCGTTCCCACCCTTGCTGCATGACTCGCGCGCGAAGAGTCGTCGCGATCGTCCCGGCCTGGAACGAGGCCGGTGCGGTCGAGCACGTCGTCGACGGCATTCGCGCCTCCGACCCGGAGATCGCCGTGCTCGTGGTGGACGACGCATCGACGGATGACACGGCGGCCGTCGCCGAGGCGCACGGGGCGACCGTCCTGCGCTTGCCGTTCAACGTCGGCATCGGCGGAGCGGTGCAGACGGGCTTTCGGCATGCGGTCGCCGAGCGCTACGACGTCGCGATCAGGCTCGACGGTGACGGGCAGCACGATCCGTCCGAGATCCGCAAGCTCCTCGAGCCGATCGAGCGCGGAGAGGCGAACCTCGTGATCGGGTCGCGTTTCGCCGACGGCACCGGCTCGTATCGGCCTCCGTTGACGCGTCGAATGGGAATCCGGCTTTTCGCCCGGCTCGTCTCGATCCTCGGCGGGCAGCCGGTCACGGACACGACCTCTGGCTTCGTCGCGCTCGACCGCCTGGGAATCGAGCTCTTCGCCGAGGAGTACCCGCACGACTACCCGGAGGTCGAGGCGACGCTCGTCGCGCTTCGCAGCGGGTTGCGGCTGACGCAGGTTCAGGTCGAGATGCGCGAGCGCGAGACGGGATCGTCCTCGATCACCTTCGTCCGCTCGCTGTACTACATGGTCAAGGTCTCACTGGCGCTGCTCGTCGCGAGCCTTCGCCGCTATCCGCGGCTCGAGGAGGTGCGGAGATGACGCCGTTGCGCGTTTCGATCATCGGCGTCGTCGCATCGCTGCTCCTGCTGCTCGTCGTCCTCGAGCTCATCCGTGGACGGCGACTGAAGGAGCGGTACGCGCTGCTCTGGCTCGCGACCGGCGTCGTCCTGCTCGTGCTCTCCGCCTGGCGTGAAGCGCTAAACACCATCGCCGGCTGGCTCGGCGTCACGGGCTATCCACCGGCGGTGCTCTTCGCAGTTGCGACGCTATTCATCCTGCTCGTGCTGCTGCACTACTCGACTGTCATCTCGAAGCTCACCGACGAGAACGTCGAGCTTGCGCAGCGAGTGGCGTTGCTCGAGGAACGGATGACTCGGCTCGCCGCTACGGAGCAGCGGGCGCTGGTGGACTGAGAGCGAAGACGTCGCCCTGCGCAGGGTCGTCGGCCCAGTTCGTCGCGATTCCGATGCGGTAGGTGGCGCCGCCCGCGAGAGGCGCGGTGTCCACGAACCGGGGCTCGCGGGTGGTCGCGATCGGGGCCGAGCGGACGTAGCAGTACTGCGCTCTCGCGCCGTCCGACCCCTCACATTCGACGTCGGGCCCCGGGCCTGCCGTGCGATACACGCGATAGGAGACGTCTGCACGCCACGGGCCGCCCGTCGTCCACGTGAGCTCCTGGCCGGAGCCGGCCCGGCGAACACTCAGCTCGACGCCGTCGTCGACTGCAGTGAGGATGAAGTTGCCGACGTCATCTTGATAGACGGCGCGCTCGGGGCTGTCGGTCGGTGAAGAAGCGGCGATGGCGACCGCGGGGATCGCGAGCGTGAGCATGAAGGCGGCGATGACCGCGCGCCGGGAGACAGCTCGAGCCGCCGGCGGTCTTAGCCGCTCGCCAAGTCTCCGCGCGAGCGTGGGCACGAGCAGCGGGATCGACGCGAAGAGGAGGAGATATGCGGGCCACGCCGGCATGAGGAGTCGCCAGAAGGTGTTGGCCTCGATGCTCGCCCGGGTCGAGAAGCCTTTCACCAGGATGAACGCTCCGAGCCAGCCGGCGAGGAGCGCCGCGATCGGGTAGCGCCGAACGCGCAGCACTGCGAGCAAGCCGGCGAAGGGCGCCCACTGGGCGACGCGTGCGCTCCAGAAGAACTCCCTCAGTCCACCCATCTCGTTTCGCCAGTGCTCGAGGTCGAGCTCGAGGTACCGATCGAGGTCGAGCTCGAGTGCCACCGGAGCTGTGCCGGCAGCCAGCCTCGCCTGCTCGAGCGCGAGGACGGGGAGCTGGCCCAGGCCGCTCCATTTCCAGAACGCCAGCAGGATCAGGCTCGGGACGAGCGCGAGTACGAAGGCCGCTCCCTCCCGCCAGCGGCGGGCGACCGGATATGCGAGCACGGCCCCGGCGACGAAGAGGTAGTTCGGAGGCTTCAACCCGCCCGCCGCACCGGCCAGCAGTCCGGCGAGGATCGCCTCCGGCAGTCGATCCCGCTCGAACGACCGCACGACGAAGAACGCCGCCGCCAGCACGAGCACCATCGACGGGAAGTCGGGCATCGCCGTAAGGCCCAGTGCCTGCGGCACGAACTGGTCGATCCACTTCTCGTGGTAGCGGTCGGTGAACATCGGGATTGCAGCGAACGGCGCTATCACCCAAAGCGTCGCTGCCCAGTACCCGAGCAGCCTTCCGCCGATGTGGGCGGCGATTCCGTACACGGAGAGCACGGCGACCGGTCCGAGTACGAGGACGTTCAGAACGACGAGTGGCGGTAAGACCTGCACGAAGGTGGCGCCCGTAAACCACGTCAGCGGCGCCTGCACGAGCGGCCAGAGATAGCCGACCTCCGTGGGAGGTAG
>JACCVK010000350.1 GCA_013698195.1 Actinomycetota bacterium
GTGACCCCCTCACCGATCGAGCTCGTGAAGCCGTCCGCTTCCGAGACGCCCTCGAATGGATCGGCTTCTGGGGGTCTTTCACCGAGCGATTCGGACCCACCGGACGAGACCCACGTTCCTACTGGGACTACCAGATCGGACACGTCCTCCCCGCTATCGGCCCTTTCGACGTAGGGCCATTGCACCCGAGCGATCTTCTCGGAGCGGCGCAGTTGTTCAGCGCTCTCCACGAACGGGACGACGACTAGATGCCAGCAGCCTCAGAACGCATAGTTCGAGTCGAAGGCCTGCGCGAGCTCCAGCGAGCTTTCGCGGTCGCCGACAAGCAGATCAGCCGCGATCTCAGGAAGTCTCTGCGGGACGCTGCCGAACCCGTCAGAAGTGATGCAGAGAGTCGGGCGAGCTCTGCTATCCCGAGGATCGGACTCCCCTGGTCGCGGATGCGTGTTGGGGTAACTCGACACAGTGTGTACGTCGCGCCGCGGGAGCGTGGCGTCAGGAGAGGTAGTCGTCGTCGGCCGAACCTCGCTGGTCTTCTTCTGGAACGTGCGATGGAGCCAGCGCTCGAGGCGAACCATCCCCGCGTGCTTGCCGCGGTGGAAGATCTTCTCCAGGACATGGGCCGTCACTGGGAGCGTGTCTGAGTGGCTGACAGAACGCTCACCGTCAAGATCATCGGTGACGAGCGCGATCTTCTTCGTGCGTTTCGAAGCTCGACCAACGCTACGCAGCGATTCTCGATCGGTGCTGGCTCGGTCATCAAGTCAGCCTTCATCTTCGAGGGCGTCCGCGCCGGCATCAACGCTGTAACGGGGGCCCTTCGAGCGGGTATTGAGGAGTTCACTGAGCAGCAGAAGGTAGCCGCCCAAACGAACGCGGTGCTGAAGTCGACGGGAGGGATTGCGAACGTCGCGGCTCAGGATGTAACCCGTCTTGCGGGAGCGATTCAGAACCTCTCGGGGATCGACGACGAAGCCATTGCCTCTGGCGCGAACCTGCTCTTGACGTTTAAGAACGTGCGGAACGAGCTCGGCCAGGGCAATCAGGTATTCGACCGCGCTACGAAAGCTGCCGTTGACCTCTCGGTTGCCGGCTTCGGCGCGATCGACACGACCGCTAAGCAACTCGGCAAAGCGCTGAATGATCCCGTCCGGGGCATGACCGCCTTGAGTCGCGCAGGCGTGACCTTCACGGAGAAGCAGCGTGATTCGATCAAAGCATTGGTCGAGACGAATCGGATGCTCGACGCGCAGAAACTCATTCTGCGGGAGGTCGAGTCTCAGGTCGGAGGATCGGCCAAGGCTCTCGGCGATACCTTGCCGGGGCAGCTCACCAAGCTTCGCGAGGCATTCCGCAACGCCTTTGGGAACCTCGTCGGCGCAGTCGCGGAACCACTGGCACGAGTCCTCGGCTCATTCGCCAACTTCATCCCCGAGATCGAGCAGGGCGTTCAGCGGATCAGCGCAGCCGTCGGTCCGGCCCTTAGCTCTCTCGTCGACGCCTTCACCAGCAGGCTTCCCGAGTTGCAGCGGATCAGTTCCTCGGTGCTCGAGCCGCTTCGCCAGCACGTCTTTCCGGTTGTCCGTGAGGTCGTGGACGTCATTCGGAATATGTGGTCGAACCTCATCGCGATTTTCGACGCCAACAGCGGCAACCTTCGGAACATCCTCTCCAATCTCGGAGAGTCGCTTGCCGCCATCTGGACGGTGGCGCGGCCCACGATCGTCTTCCTCTTCGAGAAGGTGATTCCGAATGCTCTCAGGATCACGATTCCCGTCATGGAGAAGATGAGCGACATCGTGCGAGTGCTCGCGGAGGTCTTCACCCGCAGCGTGTCGATCATCGTGAAGGCGCTCGATAACTTCCTCGGAGGTCTGTCTCTCGTCGCTGATGCCGCCTCGCATCTCCCCTTTATCGGAGACAGCTTCAAGGGCGTGTCCGATCAGATCAATGTTGCACGAGAAAACCTGCGCTCTTTCGCCGGCGAACTCGACGCGTTGAATGGCAAAAAGGTCGCCGTCCCTGTAGGAGTAGAACTTCCGGGGCAGCGAGAGGAAGGGGCAGCAGCCAATCGTCGGCGTGCGCTCGATAAAGAAGCGGAGGAAGAAACGACCGGGACTAGACAGATCAAGTCTGTCACCAAGGTCATCGAGGCCAGGTCGCGGGGAGCGAGGCAGATCACGCAGGTGGCGAAAGTTGCTGCTGTCGTCACGCGAACGGCCAAGACCGCCGCCGAGAAGCAGCGGGAGGAGTTCGACAAGCTGATGGAGACTCTTGGCTTGCGACGTGACCGCGCGGAGGCTACGGCGGGTTTGCAAGACGATCTCCGGGCGATCACCGCCCAGGAGCGGGCACTTAGAGCACAGATCGACGTCGAAGGAAGAACAGTCGAGCTCGAGCGTCAGCTTCTCGATCTGGCTCAGGAGCGAAACCGCCTCCAGCGACAGCAGCGGCAAGGTAAGCAGTTCGAGTCGATCGGGCTCACGCGCGAGGGCGACCAACGGACGCCGAGCACGCAGGCGCTCCAGCGGCGTCTCGGCTCTCTACGCGATCAGCTCAAGGGAACGGCGCTAGACACCGGCAAGACTCGCTCCGAGCTCGCAGGAATCGCCAGGGTGCTCTCGGGGCAGTTCGGAGCCGTTGGTAAGGGAGTCCGCTCGGCGATCCTGCAGATGTTCAACGACATCGCTGGGGCGCTGAAGGAGGGCTCGAAGGAATCCGACATCGGTGGCGAGTTCACCCGCGGCGGCATCCGCTCCACGCAGCAACTTCTCAAGGGTCTGAATCTCACGCAGGAGCAGGCTGAGGAACTCCGACGTCGGAATCTTGGCATCAGAAGCGGATCGCATACGAGCGCGTTCGGGTTTGCCGTGGGATCGCCCCTTGCGTCTTCAACCAGAACTACTGCGGCGGTTCCTCCGATCCATGTCCATCTAAACCTCGACGGACGAGAGGTGGGCGACGTGGTTCTGCGTGAGCTTCAGAAGCGAGCCGGCCGCTCGAGTTCATCCAGACGCGGCAGGCATGGCGGAAAGAACCTCGGTGTCGGCTAGATGGCTGGCGGTGTCACCGTCACTCTCGGGGGCGAGGACGTCTCGGCAGTTCATAGCCGCGTTCGAGAAATCTCCATCACTCGAGGACGACAGGACGAGCTCGACCGCACCGGCACCGGCACCGCGACCGTGTCCCTCAACTACGTCGAAGGCTCCTCGATCTCGGACTTCGTCGGCGCGGCTGGAACGATCACGCTCGCCAATCCGGTCGGCAGCTGCGGCGTCATCTTCGAGGGCATCGTCGACGAGGTGCTGTATGACCTCGACGACTCC
>JACCVK010000355.1 GCA_013698195.1 Actinomycetota bacterium
CCTATCCGTCCAGCACGACGACATGGACGGCCACCGGCGTCGTCGGAATCGCCGCTCTCGGAGCGGGCCAGACGATGACCGTGACGGCCTACGCGCTCTGCAGCCTGTAGCGAACAGCTAGCGAGCGGCCTGGTGCGAAGGCGCGCGCACGAGCTTTCGCGCTGCCTCGGCGATGTGCGCGGCGTCGATCCCGGCTGCGGCGAGCAGCTCGTCCGCCTTTCCGGAGGAGGGCATGATCGTGACGGCCAGGACGGCTACCTGGGGCCGCTCGTCCTCGTCGGCAAACGCTGACAGCACGGCTTCGCCAAGACCGCCCTCGGGCCAGTGATCCTCGACGGTAACCAACCTGCCTTGCGTGGCGTCGGCCGCTGCGCGCAGCGTGTTCCGGTCGAGCGGCTTGATCGAGTAGAGGTCGATCACACGCGTCGCGATGCCGTCCTCCGCGAGGGCGTCGGCGGCCGCAAGAGCCTCGTGCACGGTGATGCCCGCCGCGACGATCGCGACCTCGTCCTCGTCCGACGAGCGAAGAACACGGCTGCCGCCGACCTCGAACTCCTCGTCGGGGCCGTACAGCACGGCGGTTGCGGGCCGCAGGGTGCGGAGGTACGAGATTCCCTCCTGATCCGCCAGCGCCGCCACGAGCTTCGCCGTCTGGTTCGCGTCGCACGGATGGAGCACGATGCTTCCGTGGACAGCGCGGAACGCGGCGATATCCTCGAGCGCCATCTGCGATGGGCCGTCCTCCCCGATCGAGACACCGGCGTGTGAGCCCGAGAGCACGAAGTTGGCGCGGCTGATCGCAGCCATGCGTACGAAGTCGTAGGCGCGCGAGAGAAACGCCGCGAAGGTGGACGCGAAGGGTCGCCAGCCGCGCACCTGGAGCCCGACGGCCGCCGCGACGAGCTGCTGCTCGGCGATGTACATCTCGAAGAACCGGTCTGGATGAGCCTTGGCGAAGGTTTCCGCGAACGTCGAATTCGAGACCTCGCCGTCGAGCGCAACGACATCGCCCCGAGCCGCGCCGAGGGCAGCAAGCGCCTCTCCGTAGGCCTTTCGCGTCGCGACCTCGCTGCCGACGTCGTAACGAGGGAGCTCGAGAGCGCCGGTTGCGAAGCTGTGCGCTTCGCCTGCCTCCGGCTTCCGGACCTCGATGCGCAGGTTGCGCTCTCCGCCCAACTCTGCGATGGCCTGCTCGGGATCGTCGAGCGGCTTCCCGTGCCACCCGTTCTGATTCTCGACCGCGGCGACGCCCTTTCCCTTGACCGTGCGGGCAATGACGACGCTCGGCTTCCCGGTGGTCGCGACAGCTTCGGCGTAGGCGGCGTCGATCTGCTCGAGATCGTGGCCGTCGATGGCGATCGCATGCCAGCCGAATGCGCGGGCCCGCTCGACGTGCGTGTCGACGTCCCAGCCGACCATCGTCTCGCCGCGCTGGCCGAGCCGATTCACGTCGAAGATTGCCGTCAGGTTGTCGAGCTTGTAATGCGCTGCATGCTCGAAGGCCTCCCACATCGAGCCCTCCGCAAGCTCACTGTCGCCGCAGAGCACCCACACGCGGTAGGGGAGGCGATCGAGGTACTTCCCGGCGAGACCGACGCCCACGCCGATCGGAAGTCCCTGGCCGAGCGAGCCGGTGGCGACGTCGACCCACGGCAGCACCGGTGTCGGGTGCCCTTCGAGCTTGCTGCCGAAGCGCCGGTACGTTTGCAGCTCGTCGTCGGAGACGGCACCGGCCGCTCGGTAGATCGCGTAGAGGAGCGTCGACGCGTGCCCCTTCGAGAAGATGAGCTTGTCGTTTCCAGGGTTCTCCGGCGTGTCGAAGTCGTAGCGGAGGTATCCGTCTGCGAGCACGGCCATGAGCTCTGCCGCGGACATCGCGGACGTGGGGTGTCCCGACTTCGCGGCGGCACTCATCCGGACGGAGTCGACCCGAAGCTGTTGGGCGAGCTCGTGGCGTCGATCGGGGTCGTTCACGCGAGCCATTCTACGGCGCCGGTTTCCAGTCTCTCCTGGAGCGGTAACGTAAGCACATGGCCACGAGTCGTCTGCACGAGCTCTCGGCGCAAGGGGTGAGCGTCTGGGTCGACTCGCTCTCGCGTGAGATGCTCGGGACCGGAGAGCTGGCGCAGCTCATGCGAGACGATGCCGTCGTCGGCGTGACCTCGAATCCGACGATCTTCGAGAAGGCGCTCTCGGCCGGCGACCGCTACGACGAGCAGCTTCGAGAGGTGCTCGAGCACACGAGCGACCGCAAGAAGGCCTTCTTCTCGCTCGCGGTGGACGACATCCGCGCAGCGTGCGACCTGTTGCTCCCCGTATGGACGCGAACTGACGGCGTGGACGGGCGCGTTTCGCTCGAGGTCGATCCGGAGCTCGCGTACGACCGGGACGCCACCTTCGAGCAGGCGACCACTCTCCATGCTCTTGTCGATCGCCCGAATCTCTTCGTGAAGATTCCCGCGACGATTCCCGGGCTCGGTGCGATCGAGGACTCGATCGCAGCCGGGCGGTCGATCAACGTCACGCTCATCTTCTCGCTCGAGCGGCATGCGGCGGTCGCAGAGGCGTACGTCCGCGGCGTCGAGCGCTTCGTGGCGGACGGAGGCAACGCGCACGACGTCTCTTCAGTCGCGAGCTTCTTCGTCTCCCGGGTCGATACCGAGGCAGATCGTCGCCTCACCGAAGCGGGGCGCGAGGATCTCGCCGGAAAGCTTGGGATCGCGAACGCGAAGCTCGCCTACCAGCAGTACTCGACCGTCTTCGGCGGCGGTCGCTGGCTGGCGCTCGCCGACGCCGGCGCCCGCCCGCAGCGCTGCTTGTGGGCTTCGACCTCGACGAAGAATCCCGCCTACCGAGACGTCATGTAC
>JACCVK010000365.1 GCA_013698195.1 Actinomycetota bacterium
CTGACGCATAGCCGCGCAGGATGGCCGCGCAGGCTACAAACGGAATGATGAGGAGAATCGTCGCAACGTCGTAATTGCGCGCGAGCGCGACGGCCGCGAGCCCGATGCTCGCGCTCGCGAGCGCCGCCCCTGCACCGATCGCGGCCGTCACCAGCAGCGGCTCGTCGTGCCGGTGCCGCGGGCGGCTCAGGTATCCGACCGCGAGGCTCGTCGTCGCTGCGAGCGACGCCGCCACGATCGCTGCGAGCCAGCCGAGGGGACCGGTGTGATCCGCATCGCGCAGAATCGCGTGGAAGACAACGAGTCCCAGACACGTACCGAGTCCGAGCGTCCCGACTCGCAACGCGAAGACGCCTGGCCGGAGCCGACCGAACGACACAACTGCGAGCGCAACCGTCGCGCCGGCGAGCTGAGCCAGAAGAAGCTCGCCCGGGGCGAGCAGGAAGAGTCCGACTACGAGCCCAGCCTCGTGCGGCGACAGCGCGATGATCTCCGAGCGGTCTCGGGCATCGGCGACGTAGAGCTCCGCGACTACGAAGATGAAGAAAAACACCCAGAGCTGCGCCATCGCCGGGTCGAGTGGGCCGGGAAGGCCGCGCACGCCTGAGGCGTAGACGAGCGCACCCAGCGCGGCGACCGCGACCGCCATGATTCCCGGCCGCGTGATGCCGCCGAGCCACGTACGGACCTGCCACACCGAATCTGTCAGCACGGGTGCCGTTCTGCTTATAGACGCCAAGAGAGCCTTTCTCCTGTTTCCAAAAGGGGGACCGCAGACCTCCCTCGAACGGTCGCAGGGACGAGCAGCAGGCTCCATCACCCCCCTGGGGCATGAGCGACCTCGATCGAGGGATGGGTGCGCTCGCTCGGGGGAGTGCCAGTAGGACGTCTAAGCGGCTGCAGCTGCAGGCTCGGCTAGAACGCCACGCAGGAACTGGCCCGTATACGAGCCGCCCACGTCTGCGACGTCCTCCGGCGTGCCGGTCGCAATGACCTCGCCGCCAGCTTCGCCACCTTCGGGACCGAGGTCGACGATCCAGTCTGCCTGCTTGATGACGTCGAGGTTGTGCTCGATCACGATGACGGTGTTCCCTGCGTCCACGAGCCGCTGTAGCACCTCGAGCAGCTTCTCGATGTCGGCGAAGTGGAGGCCGGTGGTGGGCTCGTCGAGGATGTAGAGGGTCTTCCCCGTCGCGACCTTCGACAGCTCGGCCGCAAGCTTCACGCGCTGCGCCTCTCCGCCCGAGAGCGTCGTCGCGGGCTGGCCGAGCTTGATGTAGTCGAGCCCGACGTCGTGCAGTGTCTGAAGCCGCCGCCGGATCTTCGGGATCTTCGCGAAGAAAACGAGTGCCTCCTCGACCGACATCTCGAGGACATCCGCGATCGACTTCCCCTTGAAGCGCACCTCGAGCGTCTCGCGGTTGTAGCGTCGCCCGTGACACGTCTCGCAGGGGACGTAGACATCGGGCAGGAAGTGCATCTCGATCTTGATCTGCCCGTCTCCCTTGCACGCCTCGCAGCGGCCACCGCGAACGTTGAAGGAGAAGCGACCCGGCTTGTACCCACGCACCTTCGACTCCGGCGTCAACGAGTAGAGCTCCCTGACATGCGTGAAGAGATCCGTGTACGTCGCCGGATTCGAGCGGGGCGTGCGCCCGATCGGCGCCTGGTCGATGTCGATCACCTTGTCGAAGCAGTCGATGCCCTCGACCGACTCGTGGTCGCCGGGCTTGGTGCGCATCCGGTTGAGCCGGTTCGCCAGCGCCTTGTAGACGATCTCATTGACGAGCGTGGACTTGCCGGAGCCCGAGACGCCGGTCACCGCGGTGAGGCGTCCGACCGGAAACTCGACGTCGATGTCCTTGAGGTTGTGCATGGTCGCGCCGCGCACGACGAACCAGCCGCGGTCGTCCTCCCCGCGTCTGGGCGGCACCGCGATTCGCCGCTCGCCCGAGAGGAACTTGCCGGTGATCGACCTCTCGTGTCGCTCGATCGCCTCGGCAGGCCCCTCGGCGACGACCTCGCCCCCGTGCTCGCCCGCGCCGGGACCCATGTCCACGATCCAGTCCGCCGAGCGCATCATCTGCTCGTCGTGCTCCACGACGAGCACCGTATTGCCGAGGTCGCGCAGCCGCTCCAGCGTGGCGATGAGCTTCCCGTTGTCGCGCTGGTGAAGCCCGATCGAGGGCTCGTCGAGGATGTAGAGGACGCCGACCAGCTGCGAGCCGATCTGCGTCGCGAGCCGCAGCCGCTGGGCCTCTCCGCCCGAGAGGGTCGCGGACGCACGGTCGAGCTGCAGGTACCCGACCCCGACGTTGTCCAAAAACGTGAGC
>JACCVK010000005.1 GCA_013698195.1 Actinomycetota bacterium
AGGCCGAGCAGGATGAGCGCTGGGCCGAGAAACATGACAACGACGCCGTATCGCTGCCAGATCCCTGGCTCCCCGTCCCCAGGCGGAAGCCCCCCCGCGGGGGCTTCCGCCGTCGTGACCGACTCGCTCATCCTCGAGCCTGCCGTCCTGCTCTAACCGAACGCTTTCGCCGCGTCGGCCTCCATCTTCTGCGTGATTCCGTCGATGTCGTCCGGGTTCGCGACGAAGTCCGTGAAGTGCTTGAACAGCCCTGCTCCAGGCGTGCCTCCGAACGCCGACGGTTGCAGGTCGGACATATCGAAGCGGAAGACCTCCGCCTCGCCCAGCGCTCCCGCCGTCACCCGTGTGACCTCGTCCGGGTATACGGCGACATCGAGGTTCTTGTTCGGCGACGAGAATCCGCCCCGCTCCGCCCAGATCTCGGCTGCTTCCGCCGTCGTCAGGTATTCGAGGAACGCGTCTGCGGCGGGGCTGTCCTTGAACTGCACGAACAGGTCGCCTCCGCCGACGACCGCCGGTTCCGAGCCCTCGATCGACGGGAACGTGAAGACGTTGTACCCCGTCTCCGGTTCGAGCGTGAACTCTCCCTGTGCCGGAGCGAAGTCTCCGATGATCACCATGGCGGCCTCCGGAGAGTCGGTGAACACCTTCGCCACCGAGGCCGGCATCTCCGTCTCCAGCGCGCCGTCGGTTCCGCCCGCCATGTTGGCAGGGTCGCCCACAACGTCAGCCATGATCGTGAGCGCGTCTTTCACCGACTGGTCGGTCCAGGGAATCTCGTGCCTCGTGAGCTGGTCGTACATCTCCACCCCTGCGCTGCGGATGTAGATGTTCTCGAACAGGTCGGACATCGGCCAACCGACGTCGACGCCGACCGAATACGGCGTGAGTCCAGCGGCTTTGATGGTCTCCGCAGCCGCTTTGAGCCCCTCCCAGTCCTCAGGCGGCTCGACGCCTGCCTCCTCAAAGGACGCGACGTTGTACCAGATAGTCGACTTGTTGGCGCCCTTGAACAAGATCCCGTACTGGGTACCGTCGACGACGCCCACGTCCGCTACGGACTCGCCGAAACCATCGACGACGCTGTCACGGAGCTCGTCGATCGGCTGGATAGCTTCCTGCTCGGCGAAGTCCGCCATCAACCCCGGCTGGCCGATGGCCGCGAGATCGGGTGGGTTCCCGCCCTCGACCGCGGTCGAGAGCAACGGCGCGAGGTTGTCGCCGCCGGATGTGTACTTGACCGTGACGTTTGGATACAGCTCCATGAAGCCGGCGGCTACGGCCTCGAACCCCGCCTGCTCCTCGCCGGCCCAGATCGCCATCACCGAGATCTCGCCTGTGACGTCCTCGTTGCCTGTGGCGTCACCGCCGCCTCCGTCGTCACCACCGCCGCACCCCGCGGCGACGAATGCGAGCGCGCCCACCACGAGCGCGAACGCGAACCATCTACGTCTCATCCTTCTGCTCCTTCCCCGGGTTGCGATTCCCGTCCCCGAGCTGTCGCTTTGTCGTTTGAGTAGATGCCGAGTCCCGTTTCGAGGTCGAAGAAGTGCAGGGCGCCGGCCTCGACGGCGACGTCCACGACCTCGCCGCTCTTCACGCGCGAGCGCGGCCCGAAGCGACCAACGAGCGTCGTCTCTTGCACGCCTTCCTCGGCCGCGGCCTGTACAGCGCCTTCCTGACCCACGTCGCGTGCGAGCTCGCGCACGTCCTCTGTCAGCGCGGGCGAGGCCTCGATCTTGATGTGCGCGACTATCTCCGAGCCGAGCGGCTCGCGCAGGACGACGACGCCCTGGAGCCGTTGATCGCTCGGTGAGTCGGGCTCGAGCGCAGCGTCCTCGAGGTTCTCGGGCCTGATGCCGACGATGACGCGCTTCCCGGCATACGACTCGAGGGCCGTCCGGTATGCGAGCAGCTCTGGCGGAAGACTCAGCTCATGCCGTCCGACGACCGCGGCGAGCCCTCCGTTTCGGCGCTCGATGTCCGCCTCGACCATGTTCATGGCAGGAGACCCGATGAAGCCGCCGACAAAGAGGTTGACCGGGCGCTCGTAGAGCTGCTGCGGCGGAGCGACCTGCTGGAGCTCGCCTTTCCGCATGACAGCGACGCGATCGCCCATGGTCATCGCCTCCACCTGATCGTGCGTGACGTAGATCGTCGTGACTCCGAATTCGGTCTGGAGGCTCGAGATCTCCGCTCGCATGTGCACCCGCAGCTTCGCGTCGAGGTTCGAGAGGGGCTCGTCCATGAGATACGCCGAGGGCTGCCGGACGATCGCGCGTCCCATCGCGACGCGCTGCCGCTGGCCACCGGAGAGCGCGCGCGGTTTCCGGTCGAGAAATGCTTCGAGCCCTAGGACTCGTGCAACCTCGTTCACGCGACGATCGATCTCCTCCTTGGACTCCTTGCGCAACCGCAGGCCGAATGCGATGTTGTCGAAGACCGTCAGGTGCGGGTAGAGCGCATAGCTCTGGAACACCATCGCGATGTCCCGATCTCGCGCGGGGAGGCGGTTCACCACGCGCTCACCGATGCTGACGGTCCCCTCGCTGATCTCCTCGAGCCCGGCGACCATGCGCAGCGCCGTCGTCTTCCCGCAGCCCGACGGCCCGACAAGCACCATGAACTCCCCATCGCCAACGTGCAAGTCGAGTCCGGAGACCGCGCGCGTCCCGTCTGGGTAGACCTTTCCGACGCCGGCTAGCGTCACTTGGGCCATGTCGCGACCTTACCCCACCTGGGCCATCCGGTGAACATCCGCGCGACTACGATCGTGCGGTGGCCGCCTTACCCCTGCTCGATCTCTTCGTCGAGTTGTGCGCGATCCCGAGCCCGTCGGGACACGAACGGGAGGTTGCGGACCGGGTTCGCAACTATCTGGAGGAGGAGCTCGGGCTCTCGGTACAAGAGGACAGCGCGGGCGAGACCGTCGGCGGTGACACGGGAAACCTCCTAACCCGTTTGCCGGCCACGACGAGCGGCCTGCCGATCTTCCTGTGCGCGCACACCGACACGGTTCCACCGGACGGTGCCCTCGAGCCGGTGGTCGATGAGGGCGTCGTCCGGAACGCGGGCGGAACGATCCTGGGCTCGGACAACAAGGCGGCGATCGTGGCAATGCTCGAGGCTGTGCGGCGAATCCTCGACGACGATCGTCCGCACGCGGGCATCGAGCTCGTGTTCACGCCGAAGGAGGAGGTGGGCCTTCAGGGTGCTGCCGCCTTTGATCACACACAACTCGTCGCGCACACCGGATTCGTCTACGACCAAGGCGCCGCGATAGGCGAGATCGTGCTCGGCTCCCCGCATGCATACACGCTCGACCTGCGCTTCCACGGCCGCTCGGCGCACGCGGGCATGTTCCCGGAGGACGGGCGCTCGGCCGTTGCGGCCGCGTCGCGCGCCATCGCGGACTTCCGGCTCGGCCGTCTCGACCACGAGACAAGCGCGAACGTCGGCGTCATCACGGGTGGGACGGCGAGAAATGTCGTCCCCGAGTGGTGCTCGTTCGAGGCCGAGATCCGCTCGCACGACGACGAGAAAGCGGCCGATCTGCTGCGGGAGATGCTCGAGACCGCTGCCTTCGCCGCCAGCTTGGGCGAATGCGAGCTCGAGTCCGAGGTGAAACCGAGCTTTCCGGGTTACCGGCTTCGCGAGAGCGACGCGGCTGTGCAGCTCGCCGCGACCGCACTACGCGCGACCGGGTTCGAGCCGCGCTACTCGCTTTCCGGCGGCGGCGCCGATGCGAACGTCTTCAATGCACGCGGGCTCGAGTGCGTCAATCTCGCGAACGGGATGATGGAGATCCACACTCCAGAGGAGCACATCGCGGTGGCCGATCTCGAGGCGATGGTGGACGTCACACTTGCTCTCGTGGAAGCCGCTTGCACGACTGCACGCCCGATGTGAAGTCTCGGCCGGCGCGCTAGCGTGCGCCTGGTGGAGGAGCGCAGGCTCGGGCCGGTGGTCGGGCTCGGCACCTACGGCACGTTTCGGCAGGACATAGTCCTCGCCCGCCGCCTCGCCGATGCGGCGCTCGCGGCTGGGACGACCGTCTTCGACTCCTCGCCGATGTACGACTCGGAGCAGGCGCTCGGCGCGGGGCTCGCAGACAGGCGCGGAACGGCGCGGGTTGCCTCCAAGATCTGGACGTCCAGCCTCGAGGAAGGACGGCGCCAGTACAAGGCCCAGCGGCGCTACTTCGGTCGGGTCGAGATCGAGCAGGTGCACAACCTCGTCGCCTGGCGGGAGCACCTGGGGGGGTGGATCGAGGAGGAACGAGACGCCGGCCGCATCGACCGGATCGGCGTCACGCACTGGAGCTCGGGATCGTTCGGAGAGCTAGAGGCAGCGCTCGAGACCGGACGTTTCGACACGGTGCAGATCCCGCTCAACCCGCTCGAGCGCGAGGCGGAACGGAGGATCTTGCCGCTCGCCGCCGAGCGTGGCGTCGCGGTGATAGTCATGCGCCCGCTCGGCGGAAGCGAGGGCGTGCGCTTACGGCGCGCCCCGCCCGCCGGCGAGCTCGACCCACTCCATGAGCTCGGCGTCGAGACCTGGACGCAGGCGCTTCTCAAGTGGGCGCTCTCGGACTCTCGCGTCGACCTCGTCATCCCGGCAACCTCGCGCCCCGAACGCGTCGTCGAGAACGCTGGAGCGGGCTCGCCGCCGTGGTTTCCCCCCGAGGCACGTGCGCTCGTCGAGCGACTCGCGACGGCGTAGCAGTCGTTCAGTGTGCCCCTGTATCGTCCGGCCGCCATGCACATCGGCGTCGCGAAGGAGATCAAGGCGCAGGAGTACCGAGTCGCCCTCACGCCTGCGGGCGCGCGCGAGCTCGTCCAGCGGGGACACGCTGTCTTGGTCGAAGAAGGAGCGGGTCTTGGGAGCGCGTTCTCCGATGCCGCCTACGAGCGCGCCGGCGCGTCGATTGGGTCAGTCGAGGACGTCTGGGAGCGCTCCGAGCTCCTGCTCAAGGTAAAGGAGCCGATCGCTGTCGAGTACACACGCCTGCGCGCGGGGCTGACGCTCTTCACGTACCTCCACATCGCCGCGGACGAGCCGCTCACGCGCGCGCTTGTCGACTCCGGCATCACCGCGATCGCGTACGAGACCGTGGGGACGGCCGGAGGCGCACTGCCGTTGCTCGCGCCGATGAGCGAGATCGCCGGTCGCCTGGCTCCGCAGGCGGGCGCGCACCACCTCGAGAAGCCGAAGGGCGGGCGCGGCCTTCTTCTCGGAGGCGTTGCCGGGGTCGCCCAGGGCCGTGTGGTCGTCATCGGCGGTGGGATCGTCGGCTACAACGCAGCGGTCATCGCCCTCGGTCTCGGAGCTCACGTCACGATCCTCGAGCGCTCGGTGGACCGCATGCGCCATCTGGAGGAGATTCTGAGCGGGCGCGTCTCGCTGCTCATGTCGTCGTCCCTCCAGGTCGAGGAATCGCTGAAGGAGGCCGACCTCGTCATCGGCGCCGTGCTCATCCCGGGCGCACTCGCGCCGAAGCTGGTCACCCGCGAGATGCTCGCTGGAATGAAGGAAGGCTCCGTGCTCGTGGACGTGGCGATCGACCAGGGCGGCTGCGCCGAGACCTCGCGGGCGACGACGCACGACGACCCGGTCTACACGGTCGAGGGCGTGGTCCACTACTGCGTCACGAACATGCCGGGCGCGGTCCCGATCACCTCAACGCGGGCGTTGACGAACGTGACTCTCCCGTACGTCGAGGCGATCGCAGACTTCGCTGTCGTGGACGCGATCCACCACGACCCGGCTCTGGCCCAGGGCGTCAACGTCGTGGGAGGCCGCGTGACGTACGAGGCAGTCGCCGAGGCGCATGGCCTCCCGTACACGCCGCTCGGTGACGCGCTCGCCGCGCACGCTCTGTAGACGACAGAGCCTGTAGGCGCCGGAGCTAGCCTGCCACTTCGCGCTTCGAGCGGCGGAAGAGACGCCCGCCGCTCGAGCTTTCATCCGGCGTCGGCGTGTCGCCGTCCTTCTTCTTGCGATCCTTCGTCGGGAAGATCTTGATCGCGGCGTACGTCACGCCCGCGGCCAGCGCGACGATGCCGCTGATGTAGAGGGCAAGCAGGAGAAGGCCGAGGATCGCGTCCAAAGCCGTCGTAGAATAGCGCCGTGCCCGTACCCGGACTCGCGCACGCTCTGGCGGCGACGTCGTAGTGCCGCGTGCGTGCGTGATCGTCCTCGACGCGGTCGGGGCCGGAGCGTTGCCCGACGCCGCGGAGTACGGGGACGAGGGCTCGAGCACGCTCGGCAATGTCGCCCAGGCCGTCGGAGGACTCGATCTCCCGAATATGGAGGCGCTCGGGCTCGGAAACGTCATGCCGCTCGCGGGCTGCCCGCCTCAGCCGGGGTCGCCTGCCGTGGCTGGGCGCCTGCTCGAGCGCTCGAAGGGCAAGGACACGACCACGGGGCACTGGGAGATGATGGGAATCGTCACCCCGACGGCGTTCCCGACCTACCCTCACGGATTCCCGGACGACGTTATCGACCCGTTCATGAACCGAACCGGCCGCGGCGTCATCGGCAACAAGGCGGCCTCGGGAACCGAGATCATCCAGGAGCTAGGCGAGGAGCACCAGGGGACGGGCAAGTGGATCGTCTACACGTCGGCCGACTCGGTGTTCCAGATCGCCGCCCACGAGGGCACGATTCCTCTCGAGGAGCTGTACGAAGGAAGCCGGGTCGCCCGCGAGATCCTCACGGGTCGGCACGCGGTTGGACGCGTGATCGCGCGTCCGTTCGAGGGCGAGCCCGGCCACTACGAGCGCACCCCGAATCGCCACGACTTCTCGCTCGAGCCGCCGCTCCCGAACTTCCTGACCACAATCCGGGATGCGGGGAACACGGTCTACGGTGTCGGCAAGATCTCGGACATCTTCGCGGGCCAGGACGTCGACGAGTCGAGCCCGACGAAGTCGAATGTCGAGGGCATCTCGCGCACGGTCGAGCTGCTTCAGGAGATCGAGAGTGGCTTCGTCTTCGTAAACCTCGTCGAGACGGACATGCTCTGGGGCCACCGCAACGACCCTGTGAACTTTCACCGCTGCCTGCAGGACTTCGACCGGCGTCTCCCCGACATTCTCGAGGCGTTGCATTCGGGCGATCTTCTGGTGATCTCGTCCGACCACGGTTGCGATCCGACGACACCTTCGACGGATCACTCCCGTGAGCATGCGCTCCTGCTCGCGTATGCCGCGGGCCGGAACGCCGCGGGGCGGGTCCACGAGGAGGGTGAGCTCGCCGACATCGGGTTCAGTGTCAACTCCTGGCTCGGCGGCAAGTCGCCGGGCCGGAAGCTTCCGGGCCGGCTGATCGAGCTATGAGCTTGAGCGACCCCGAGGTTGTTCGCCGCGAGTATGCGAGCGAGGTCGGGCTGGAAGCGCGCCGATCGCTATACGACACGCGCGTCGGCCCGGATCCGCGCGAGGTGATGTGGAACGAGATCGTCGGCGCCGCGCCGCGCCGTGTCCTCGAAGTCGGCCAGGGGCCTGGTGAGCTCAGCGAACGCATGCGGCGCGAACTCGGGCTCGACGTCGTCGCGATCGACGTCTCCGAGCGGATGGTGGAGCTCGCCCGCGCCCGCGGCGTCGACGCGAGAGTCGGCGACGTGGAGGACCTGCCCTTCCCGGCTGACGCGTTCGACCTCGTCGTCGCCGCCTGGATGCTGTTTCACGTCCCCGATCTCGACCGCGGGCTCGCGGAGATCGTCCGTGTCCTCGCGCCCGAAGGGCAGCTCGTCGCGGTCACTAACAGCGAGTACCACCTCGACGAGGCCCGATCGCACGTGGGGTTCAGCATGGTCGGACGCGTCTCGTTTTCTCGCGAGAACGGTGCGGCCGCACTCGAACGCCACTTCGCTCGCGTCGAGCGGATCGACGTCGACGGATCGGTGACTTTTGCGGACGGCGATGCGATCCGGGCCTACCTGCGGTGGCTCGTCCTCGCTCGAGACGAAAACCACGATGTGCCGGAACTCCTCGAGCCGCTGGTGGCGACGACCCGGAACACGATCTTCGTCGCGGAGAAGGCTGAATGATCCGCGCCGCCGACCTCATCGAGCGCAAGCGCGACGGCGAGGAGCACACGCCGGAGGTGATCTCCGCACTCATCCAGGGCTACGGGTCCGGCGAGGTTCCTGACTACCAGATGGCCGCGTGGTGCATGGCAGTGTTCTTCAAGGGCTTGAGCGGCCGCGAGACGTACGCGTTGACGGACGCGTTCATCCGCTCCGGCGAGACGCTCGATCTCGGCTCGGAGCTCGGCCGGCGTGTCGTCGACAAGCATTCGACGGGGGGCGTGGGGGACAAGACCTCGATCGCGGTCGGCCCGATCGTGGCGGCATGCGGCGTCCCGTTCGGGAAGATGAGCGGACGCGGCCTCGGGCACACGGGCGGAACGCTCGACAAGCTCGAGTCGATCCCCGGCTTCCGAGTCGAGCTCTCGACGGACGAGTTCGTGGCCCAGGTGCGCGACGTCGGTCTCGCCATCGTCGGCACCTCCGCGAATCTCGTGCCCGCGGACAAGGATCTCTACGGCCTTCGCGACGTCACCGCGACGGTCGACATCGTCCCGCTGATCGCCTCCTCGATCATGTCGAAGAAGATTGCCGCAGGCGCCGACGCAATCGTTCTCGACGTGAAGGTGGGCGACGGCGCCTTCATGAAGACGATCGACGACGCGCGGATCCTCGCGGAGCAGATGGTCGACCTCGGCGGGCGCGCAGACCGCGAAGTTGTCTGCCTGCTGACCGATATGGAGCAGCCGCTTGGCTATGCGGTCGGGAACGCACTCGAGATCCGCGAGGCCGTCGCGACGATCTCGGGCAAGGGCCCGCCGGACTTCACCGAGCTCGTCCTGGAAGCGTGCGCGCGGCTGTTGTCGCTCTCGGATCTCGATGTCGACCTCGAGGAAGGCAGGCGTCGCGCGACGGAGGCGACCTTCGACGGCTCCGCGCTCGACGCGTACGAGCGCTGGATTCGAGCGCAGGGCGGCGACCCCGACCTCGAGCGACTTGCGACGGCGCCGGTGGTCAAGGAGGCGAAGGCGCCCATGGGAGGTTCAGTCGCAGGTCTCGGCGCCCTGGCCGTTGGAATTGCGGCGCTCGAGCTTGGCGCGGGCCGGCGCACGAAAGAGGACTCGATCGACCACTCGGTCGGCATCGTCTTGCGTGCGAAGCGAGGGGACGAGGTCGCAGAGGGCGACGCGCTCGCGGAGATCCATGCCCGCGACGACGCGTCGGCGGACCGCGCGATCGCGGAGGTTCTCGCCGCGTACCAGATCGGCGACGCCGGCGCTTCGCGCCGCCCTAGAGGAATCCTCCTCGACGTCGTCGGCTAAGTGCGCCCGTGCCGGAGCTGCCCGAGGTCGAGACCATCCGCGGCCAGCTCGCGTCGCGGCTCGAAGGCCGCACGTTCGCGGTCGTGGACATCCTCGATGCACGGCTCACGCGTCCGCTCGATCCACGTGAGGTGGCTGCCGAGCTCCAGGGCGAACGCGTCGTCGCCGTCGAGCGGCGCGGGAAGTACCTGGTGGTGCGGCTCGAAGGCGGCGCGGCGCTCCTCGTCCACCTGCGGATGACCGGGAGCTTCCGCTTCGAGCCGACGAGCCACGAGCGTGCGATCGTGGAGCTCGAGGACGGCTCGCGGCTCGCCTACCGCGACGCGCGCCGGTTCGGCACCTGGGTCGTCGTCCCGGGCCATGAGCTCGAGTCCTACATCGGTGGAAAGAACGGTCCGGAGCCCCTCGGACCTCGGTTCACGACCGCGTGGCTCGCCGAGCAGCTCTCGACACGCAGGGCTCCGCTCAAGGCCGTGCTCCTCGATCAGCGCGTCGTCGCAGGCCTCGGGAACATCTATGCCGACGAGGCTCTGTGGCGCGCCAGGCTCAACCCGGTGCGCGCCGCAGCGAGCCTAGGAGCAGAGGAAGTGCGTCTACTGCACCGCGCGATCCGCGCAGCGCTCCGCACGGGGATCAGACTCCAGGGGTCCACGCTCAGCACCTACGCGCAGCCGGACGGGTCGCCGGGGACGATGCAGCGCGAATTCCGCGTGTACGGGCGCGCGGGTGAGCCATGCCTGCGCTGTCGCACGCCGATCGCGAAAACCCGCGTTGGCGGCCGCGGCACGTGGTATTGCCCGTACTGCCAGCCGACGGCGTAGTGGCGTACTGTGCGTCAGATCGACGTAAGGAGAGGAGCGAGATGCAAGACGCGCAGGTCCACGGCTCCATCGAGAAGCTCGTCGCCGAGGAGCACGAGCTCTGGGAACGGGAAGCGGCAGGGGAAGCGACCGATGACGATCGCCGCCGGCTCGAGTCGATCAAGGTCTCGCTGGACCAGTGCTGGGACTTTCTCCGCCAGCGCCGGGCGCTTCGGGAGGCGGGACGCGATCCTGATGCGGCCGATGTCCGCGCGCCCGAGGTCGTCGAGACGTACGAGCAGTGACTTTGAGGCGCAGCAAGTCCTGAGGGAGAGGCAGGTCAGCTAAGCGGTAGCGGAATCCCGGGGCGTGGCTCCAGCGCCTGTCCGGCCTAGACTTGGCCGCGTGGCCCGCAGCTACAAGACCGAAGCGGTCGTGCTGCGCTCGTTCCGCTTCGGCGAGGCGGACCGGATCCTGCACGTGTACACGGCGGACCGGGGGAGGGTCGGCGCCGTCGCAAAGGGCGTGCGCAAGACCAAGTCCCGCTTCGGCGCGCGGCTCGAGCCGCTCTCGCACGTCGAGCTCATGCTCCATCAGGGCTCGGGCGAGCTGCACACGGTCACGGGCGCGGCATTGCTGGACCCGCATCGACTCACCCGCGAGGATCCCTACCGGCTCTCGGTCGGGCTCGTCGGCGCCGAGGCGATGCTCCGGCTCTTCATCGAGCAGGAGCGGAACGAGCGCGCGTTCGAGGCGGTCACGCGTTTTCTGACGGTGCTGGACACGCTGCCTGCCGGTCTCCGCGGCCGGGCGGCGCTCGACCCTCTCGGGCTCGCGTTCCAGCTCAAGCTGCTCTGGCTTTCCGGATACTTTCCGCACCTCGAAGCCTGCGTCGAGTGCGGTGAGAGCGGAGGACTCGTCGGCTACCTGCCGCGGGTTGGAGGTGCCGTGTGCGCGGCCTGCGCGCCGTCGGAGACCGTCGATCTGACCCCCGAAGGCTTTCGTGCACTCTTGGCCCTCGTCTCGAGCCCGCTGGCCGAAGCGCATGGGCTCATGCTCGGCGAACGCGCTGCTCGCGACGCGCTCGCCGTCGTCGTCAGCTCGTACGAGTATCACGGCGGCTTCCGGCTGCGAACCCTCTCCGCGTGAGGCGCGACCTCGGCGACGGTTACGAGCTCGACGACGATCCCCGGCGCATCGATCGCGAGACCGTCCACCGCTACCTGACCGAGGAGGCGTACTGGGCGTTTGGTCGCCCACGCGGCGTCCAGGACGAGCTCATCGACGGCGCTGCTCGCGTCGTCGGCCTCTACTACGAGGGCGTGCAGATCGGCTTCACGCGCACGCTCTCCGACGGGCATACGCAGTCCTACCTGGCAGACGTCTACGTCCTCGAGGAGCATCGTGGGCGAGGGCTCGGAGTCGAGCTCGTCCGCTTCTCCGTCGACGAGGGGCCGCTCGTCGACACGAAGTGGCTCCTGCACACCGCCGATGCGCACGATCTCTACCGCAAGGTCGGGTTCACGGAGCCAGGCGACCGGCTGATGGAGCGGCGATCCTAGGAACGGAGGCCGACGAGTTAGAGCGGCGCGGCGATCGGGAGCCCAAGCGCCTCCGCGGCACGGGACATGCGAGCGTCATAGGTTACGACGGCGTCGAGCTCGTCGCCCAGTTCGAGCGCTGCGGCAATGTGGATCGCGTCGAGGCTGCGCAACACTCCTTCGAGCTCACCCGCGACATCGAGGAGCTCATCATCGAGCTGGATCAGCTCGATCTTGTCGAGAAGCTGGCGCGCTCGCGCACGAGCAGCGTCGCCGCTCGGCGAGAGCGCGCGCACGACCTCGGTCCGCGCAAGCGCGCACGAGGCGATGTCGTCGCGACTTCCGAGCCATCGCCCGAGCGCTCGAGACTCCGGCTCCCGAACAACGAGCTTCACGAGTGCGGACGCGTCCAGGTAGCGCTGCACGTCAGCGCTCGTGCTCGCGCATCTCCGCGAGGACCTCGGATGGGAGGGGAGCCCCGGATTCGGGCTCGAGCGGCGGCGGGAGATCCCTCCATGAGCCCTTGGCGGGTCGGATCCGACCGCTCGCTCGGAGCTGCTCGATCCTGCTTTGCGTCCGTGGCATCGGCGTCAATAGGGCGACCGGCCGCCCGCGGTCCGTGATCTGGATCGGCTCGCCGCGCTCCTCGACGAGCCGGAGGTAACGACTCGCGTGCTGGCGTAGCTCGCGGATGCCGATCGTCAGGCGCATGTGCTACTTATAGCACACCAAGCATGCGGTTCCGCGCACGAGTCGTTGCAGCAGCGTGCCGTCGAGGTCGGATGGCTGCGAGCTCGGGAAGCACCGTCACTCGGGCTTCGGCGTCTTCCACTCCTGCGCCAGCCGGTCGAGAACGACCTCGCGCGCGCCGGCGATCGGGATCCGCACCTGCTCGAGTGAGTCGCGGTCGCGGATCGTGACCGTGTCGTACTCGAGCGTCTGCTCGTCGATCGTCAGCGCATACGGGGTGCCGATCTCGTCCTGGCGGCGGTAGCGGCGACCGATCTGGCCGGAGTCGTCG
>JACCVK010000017.1 GCA_013698195.1 Actinomycetota bacterium
CGGTGTCGACCGTGCGGTTCATCCGCACCTGCGCGCGGACGCGGCCGGTGCCGAGCTGTTCACGCGTGCTCACACACTCCGCGACGAGCTGGGCGTCGATGTTCCCGACTGGCGCATAGGCATAGCTGCCATCGCCCGCGAGCTCACTTCCGACGAGGCGTACGACTGGTTGCGGCGGCTCAAGCTGCGCCGCCGCGACGCCGATCGCATCGCGGGTGCGATCCGAGTGGCACCTCTCATCGTTGAGCGACTCCGAAGCGACGACCTCGATGCCGCGCACGTCGTGGCACTCGCGGATGCCTATGCCCCGGACGCGCCGCTCCTCGCACTCGCGCACGAGGATCGCTCGCAGCTCCGCGAGTACTTCACGCGCCTGCGGGACATCCGGCTCGACATCGGCGGAGCCGAGCTTGCAAGCCTCGGCCTGTCCGAGTCGCCGCGGGTAGGGGAGGTGCTTGGAGAGCTTCGCCGGCGGAAGCTGAACGGCGAGCTCGCCGGGCGCGAGTCCGAGCTCGAAGCCGCGCGCGAGCTGATCGCGGCCGATCCGGCACCTGACGAGCCGTGACCGTCGCCTCTGCTTCGGAGATCGCCGAGCGCTACCAGCGCATCCGCGAGGAGGTGGGCGACGGAGTCACGGTCGTGGCGGCGACCAAGTACGTGTCGCTGGAAGACATGGGCGCACTTGCGGAAGCTGGCGTGGAGGTGGTGGGAGAGAACCGCGCGCAAGATCTCCTGGCGAAGCACGACCGTTACGGAGACGTATTTCGCTGGCACTTCATCGGCCACCTTCAGTCGAACAAGGTGAAGGTCGTCAACCCGATCTGCGAGCTGGTTCACTCGCTTGCGTCGGACTCCGCTGCACGACGCCTCGAAACCTCCGCGCTGCTCGAGGTGAACCTCACCGGAGAGGAGTCGAAGTCGGGCGTCGGGCCCAGCGACGTCGCCGAGCTCGTGGAGCGCTACCCGCTGGTACGCGGCCTGATGACGATGCCCCCACTCACGGCGGATCCCGAACAGTCCCGCCCGCATTTCCGGCGGCTGCGCCAGCTTGCACAGGAGCTCGACCTCCCGGCGCTCAGCATGGGCACCTCTCAGGACTACCGGGTCGCCGTGGAGGAGGGGGCGACGCTCGTCCGAATCGGCGAAGTCCTGTTCCGCGCTTCCAGCAGCGACGTCCCGCGGCACTAGAATCGCGCCGAGCATGGGCTTTTCGGACCTCTGGAACCGCACGCTCATCTACTTCGGCATCGCCGAGGACGATGAGTGGGACGACGACGGTTACGCGGCGGACGAGCAGGTCGAGGAGACCCAGCGGCGCCGCGGGCGCCAGAACGTCCGACGCCTGCCGAGCACCGCGGAGGACGAGTGGACTGCAGACGACGCCGCGCCGCGTCAGCCGACCCGCCTGCGGCGCGTGGATCCCGGGCCTCCGGCAAAGGTGCATCTCGTCGTCCCGCGCAGCTTCAACGATGCCCAGCAGATCGCGGATCGCTTCAAGTCCCAGATCCCGGTGATCCTGAACCTCCAGAACGCCGATACCGACCTCTCGAAGCGGCTTATCGACTTCGCGAGCGGGCTCACGTATGCGCTCGACGGGAGCATGCAGCGGGTCGCCGACAAGGTGTTCCTGCTGACCCCGCGAAATGTCGAGCTCTCGGCGGAAGAGCGTGCCCGCGCGCTCGAGCGCGGCGGCTTCTACAACCAAGCTTGACGTAGGAACGCGTCGCACCGCGGCGAAGACGCGTCCGATGTGCGCGGACGCGTCACTTGCGCTGCTTTTCGATACTGCATCGTCTTTGCAGCAGTTCGTGCGCGTCTTCGTCGGGATCTACATCCTGCTGATCTTCATCTACATCCTGCTCTCGTGGGTACGCGTGCCGTACTCACGGACGTTCTCGACCGTCCAGAACTTCCTGGACGAAGTCGTGACGCCGTACTTGCGGATCTTTCGTGGACGGATACCGACGCTCGGCCCGATCGACCTCTCGCCGATCGTGGCTGTCGCCGTGCTCTTGCTTGCGCAGGAGCTCGTGAACTACGCGATCGGAGCGCTTCTCTAGAGGAGGTCCCATGGCTCTCACACCGGTAGAGATCAGACATGTCGAGGTGCGTCGTACGTGGTTCCGGGGCTACCGCCGCGGCATCGTCGAACGGCTTCTAACGGACATCGCCGACAGTTTCGAGGAGGTTTGGCGCGAGCGCGCCGACCTCGCCGACCAGCTCGAGGAGCTCGAGTCCGAAGCCTCCAAGCACCGCGAGCTGGAGACGCTTCTCCGCTCGACTCTCGTCTCGGCCGAGAGCGCCGCGCAGGACATGAAGGAACAGGCGCGCCGAGAGTCGGACCTCATCGTCTCCGAGGCGCGCGCCGAGGGCAGGCGCGTCACACGGTCCGCAAACTCGGAAAAGGAACGCTTGGAAGAGGAGATCCGGCGCATCCGAGCGCACCTACGGAGCGCGCTCGAGGCTCTCGAAGAGCAGCATGTCGAGCCGAGAGGGGACGCCGCGCCCGCGCCGCAGGGCGAGAACGCGCCGGAGAGCGGTTTCCGGAGGCTCGCCGGGTAGCGCGAGGCTCATCTCGATCGCCGGATATCCTTTCGCCGTGGACGGCCCGAGCCCGTTTGTGCGCCTTCGTGCCCGCCCAATCTCGGCGGTGCAGTGAAATGGCGCCTGATCTGGACGAGATTCGCGCCGCGCTCGAGTCCGAGCGCGTACGCCTGCAAGCGGCGATCAAGGGCGTCAATCACGAAGGCTCGCTCGAGGAAGAGACAGGCGACCTCTCCATCGGCCGCGACGATCACATCGCCGACAGCGCGACGGAGACGTACATGCGCGAGCTCGACGACGGGCTCGGGGAGAACGCCGAGCACCTGCTCGGAGAGATCGAAGCGGCGCTAGGTCGGCTCGAGGAGGGGACCTACGGAACGTGCACGGCGTGCGGCAAGAAGATTCCCGACGAGCGCCTGCATGCGGTTCCGTGGGCGGCGCTCTGTGTCGAGGACAAGCGCGCGCAGGAACAAGGATGAACCTGTGAGCGAGCCGCTGGCCAAGGAGCCGCGGCCTGTGGACGTCCGCCTCGGCTCGGCGACGAACGCCGTTCGTCCGATTCTCGCCGCGGAGCGGTCGCTCGGGGCCGGGCGGGCGCAGTGGATAGCCCTGCTCGCGGTCGCGGGTGCGGCGTTCGTTGCGGATCAGGTGACGAAGCAGGTCGTCACTCGTACGCTCGCCGTCGGCGAGACGGTCGACATCGTCGGGCCCTTCTCGCTCCATCACGTTCAGAACTCGGGCATCGCGTTCGGCCTCTTCGCGAGCCGTACGACGATCGTGATCGCGGTCACGGCGGTCGCCGTGGCGTGGATGGTCTGGTTCTTCGCGAGAACCGCACGTCGCCATCCAGTCCTGCCGGTGGCACTCGGCTTCGTGCTCGGCGGCAGCATTGCGAACCTCGCCGACCGCGTCCGGCTCGGACATGTGACGGACTTCCTCGACCTCGAGGCCTGGCCCGCCTTCAATCTCGCCGACACGTTCATCGTCGTCGGCGTCGCAGTCCTCTTCGGCACGCTGGTTCTCGCCGACAGGCCACAGCAGCTGCATGGTCGGCGTGGCGACTCTCCGTTTCACAGTCGCTGACGCCGACGCCGGCTCGCGCCTCGACCGCGCGCTCGCCACACGCCGAGAGATAGGCACGCGCTCGCTCGCCGAGAAGCTGCTGCGCGAGGGTGCGGTTCGTGTGGATGGCGAAGAGCGCCAGAAGAGCCATCGGCTCGAGCGCGGCGCGGTCGTCGAGGTCCGGTTGGCCGGCGCCGTTGCGGCAGTCGAGCCTGCGGCCGTCACGATCGCGGTCCCGTACGAGGATGACCACATCATCGTGCTCGACAAGCCGGCGGGGATCACGGTGCATCCCGCCGGCGGTGTCACGAGCACAACGCTCCTGCCGCAACTACTGACTCTCGGCGCAACCGGAGGGCCCGATCCCGAACGTCCGGGGATCGTGCACCGCCTCGACCGCGACACATCGGGTCTCATGATTGTTGCGCGTACGGAGGGCGCATACCGCGTCCTCCAGGAACAGATCCGCCGGCGCGAGATCGAGCGCCGATACCTCGCGCTCGTCCGCGGTACGCCGAAGTCGCGGACGGGACGCATCGACGCCCCGATCGGCAGAGATCGCCGCGAGCGGACGCTGCGCTCGCTCGACACCGAGAATCCGCGCGACGCTGTCACGCACTTCGAGTTCCTGGAGCAACTCGGCGAGCATGCATTGCTCGAGGTCGTGCTCGAGACGGGGAGAACGCACCAGATTCGCGTGCACCTCGCGGCGATCGACCTTCCCGTTTCCGGAGATCCGCGCTACGGCGTCAAGGGCGACCTCGGTCTCGAGCGGCAGTTTCTGCACGCGCATCGCTTGCGTTTTGGCCATCCGCTGACGCATGAGGAGATCGACGTTCGCTCGGAGCTTCCTCCGGACCTCGCGGCGGCGCTCAAAAGCGCACGGCTGTCGTAGGGTTGGCTAACGCCAGCTACACTTCGCGAGTTCTCGTCCCACCGACCCGGCGAATCGTCGGAGCGGGGGTGCCGTCGCTCTGAGCGCGGTTCCGCCCGGCCCGCCGGCGCACGACAAATCAACCAAACGAAAGGGGCTGATCGCGTGTCAGTCGTAACGATGCGGGAGCTGCTGGAGGCCGGCGTTCACTTCGGTCACCAGACGCGCCGCTGGAATCCCAAGATGCGCCGCTTCATCTTCTCCGAGCGCGGCGGCATCTACATCATCGACCTGCAAAAGACGCAGGAGCTGCTCGAGGAGGCGCATGCCTTCGGCCGCAACCTCGCCGAGCGAGGGGGCACGATGCTCTTCGTCGGCACCAAGAAGCAGGCACAGGACGCCGTCAAGGAACATGCGGGGCGCGTCGGCATGCCGTACGTGAACACGCGCTGGCTCGGCGGCTTGCTCACGAACTGGCGAACGATCTCCGATCGGATTACGTACCTCCACGACCTTCGCCGCCTGAAGGCCGAGGGTCAGCTCGACCTGCTCCCGTCCAAGGAGCGCATCACGATGACCGCGGAGCTCGAGAAGCTCGAGGCGAACCTCGGCGGCGTCGCGGACATGAAGCGGCAGCCCGATGCGGTGTTCGTCATCGACCTGAAGAAGGAGCAGCTCGGCGTCCGCGAGGCTCGTCGGCTCGGCATTCCCGTCGTCGGGCTCGTCGATACCAACGCCGACCCGGACGAGGCCGACTTCGTTATCCCGGGCAACGACGACGCGATCCGTTCGTGCAATCTCGTGACGCGCGTCGTCGCGGACGGGATCGAGGCGGGGAGGACGAAGGTCACCGCGGTCGAGCTCGAGCGACGCCCGGAGACGACCGCAGAGACGACTCCGGGGCCGAGCCCCGACGCGGAGGATACCGCCGCCGTTCCCGCCGAAGAGCTGGCGGCAGAAGCCGAACCGGCCGCCGCCGCTGTCGCAGAAGGCGGTCAAGAACGGTGAGCACGACGATCGGCGCATCGCTCGTCAAGGAGCTCCGCGACCTCACCGGTGCCGGGATGATGGACTGCAAGCGCGCCCTCGAGGAGACCGACGGGGACGTCCAGGCTGCGCGCACGCTCCTGCGCGAGCGCGGGATGGCTGCCGCCGGCAAGCGCGCCGGACGCGAGACGACCGAGGGGCTCGTGGGCTACGTCGTCAGCGACGCCGCCGGCGCCATGGTCGGAATCGGTTGCGAGACCGAGCCCGTCTCGAAAAACGAGGAGTTTCAGGCGTTCGCCGAGAGAGTGCTGCGCGCCGTTCACGCCCGGGGCGAGAGCGCGATCGCGCAGTTCGAGGACGAGCGACTCGAGCTCATCGGCAAGCTCGGCGAGAACATCGTCATCGCGGATGCGGCGCAGTTCGAGGCCTTCGACGGCCACGTCGTGGATGGTTACGCGCATCCTCCCGCGAACAAGATCGGGGTCCTCGTCGATCTCGAGGGGGGCACGCCCGAGCTCGCGCGCCAGCTCGCGATGCATATCTCGTTCGCGGCGCCCGAGTGGACGACGCGCGAGCAGGTGCCGGCGGACGTTCTGGAGGCCGAGCGTCAGATCTTCGCGAACTCCGACGAGGTGCAGTCGAAGCCGGAAGCCGCGCGTGAGAAGATCGTGGACGGCATGCTCGCCAAGCGCTTCTACGCCGCGACGCCCGGCGGCACGCTCGTCGACCAGGCTTGGATCCATGAGCCGTCGAAGACCGTGGGCCAGGCTCTCGAAGGGGCCGCCGCGGCGGTCGCTCGGTTCGCGAGGATCTCGGTCGCGGGATGACTCTGAAGTCCGAGGAGGCCGTCGAGAGGGCCTCCTCGGGGGCATCCGCACCATTTCACCGCGTCCTGCTCAAGATCTCGGGTGAGGCGCTGCTCGGGGATCGCACATTCGGCATCGACCCGGGCACGGTCGCTGCCATCGCCGCCGAGGTGCGAGCGGTCCACGAGACCGGAACCGAGCTCGCGATCGTCGTCGGCGCGGGAAACATCTACCGCGGAGTCGCCGCCGCGGCGGACGGCATGGATCGCGCAACCGCGGACTACGCCGGCATGCTCGCGACGCTCCTGAACGCGCTGACGCTCCAGGACGCCCTCGAGCGCGCCGAGGTCCAGACGCGCGTTCTCTCCGCGATCGCCGTTTCCGAGGTTGCCGAGCCATACATCCGGCGGCGTGCGATACGTCACCTGGAGAAGGGACGGGTCGTGATATTCGCCGCGGGCACGGGCAACCCGTTCTTCACGACCGACACCGCTGCGGCGCTCCGTGCCCTCGAGATCGGCGCCGAGGCGATCTTGATGGCGAAGAACTCGGTGTCAGGCGTCTACGACGGAGATCCGCGCGAGAACCCGGACGCGCAGTTCCTCCCCGAGCTGACCCACCTCGAGACGATCGAGCGCGGTCTCAAGGTCATGGACACGACCGCGCTCTCCCTCTGCATGGACAACCGCCTGCCGATCTACGTCTTCGAGCTCGCGGAGGGGAACATCCGCCGCATCTCGGCGGGCGAGCGTATCGGCACGATCATCTCGACCCAGGATTGAGCACGAAGCACTAGGAGGAAGGAGGACGGAATGGCCGCGATCGAGGACTTCCTCGCGGACGCCAAGCGGCGGATGGACAGGTCGATCGAGGCGACGCACACGGAGTTCAACAGCATCCGCACAGGGCGAGCGTCTCCGGCACTGCTCGACCGGATCATGATCGACTACTACGGAACGCCGACACCGCTCAAGAGCCTCGCCTCGATCGGGGCTTCGGAGGCGCGCCTCCTCACCGTGCAGCCGTTCGATCCGGGGTCGATGAAGTCGATCGAGCGCGCGATTCAGGAGTCCGACCTCGGGCTTACCCCGTCGAACGACGGCAAGCTCATCCGCCTACCGATTCCGGCGCTCACGGAGGAGCGGCGCAAGGAGCTCGTCAAGGTCGTACGCCGCGTGGCGGAGGACGGGAAAGTCGCGATCCGGAACGTCCGCCGCGACGTCCTCCAGCACCTCCGCGAGCTCGTCACGAACGGCGAGGTCGGGGACGACGAGGAGCGCCGCGCCGAGCAGCAGGTACAGAAGGTCACGGACGATCACACGAAGGCGATCGACGATCTGCTGAAGGTGAAAGAGGCCGAGATAATGGAGGTTTGAGCCCTTGGCTCGATTCTCCAGCTCGGCGTACATCCGTGACATCTGACTCCGCCCAGGGAGCGGCAGAGGGAGCGGCAGACGGAGCGGCCCCGACGCACGTAGACACGGCGCGCCCTCATGTAGACCCTGCGCGTCCTGGGGTTCCACGGTCGGTGGCGATCATCATGGACGGCAGCGGACGCTGGGCGTCGGCGCGAGGAGTGAGCGTTGCAGAGGGCCATCGCGAGGGCGCGCGGGCCTTACGGAGGACGGTCGAGGCCGCGATCGACCTCGGCGTCCGCTCACTCGCCGTCTACGCCTTCTCGACCGAGAACTGGGCGCGCCCGCCCGACGAAGTCGAGTCGCTGCTCGAGCTGCTCGACGAGACCATCGCCCGCGAGCTGCCGGATCTCGCCCGCCAGGGAGTACGCACGCGCTTCGTCGGCCGCCGCGATCGAATTCCGGAGCACCTGCAACAGAAGATGGCGACGCTCGAGGAGGAGACTGCGGCCAACGAGCGGCTACTACTCTGGATCGCGTTCGACTACGGCAGCCGCGCTGAGCTCGTCGAGGCAGTGCGGCAGCTCGTCGCAGACGGGGTGGAACCACAAGACGTGTCGGAGGCTGCCATCGCCCAACGGCTCTACGCGCCCGAGCTGCCTGATCCGGATCTCGTGATCCGCACGTCCGGCGAGCGGCGCATCTCGAACTTCCTCCTCTGGCAGTCGGCGTACTCGGAGTTCGTCTTCGTCGACACCCTCTGGCCCGACTTCGACGCGGGCCAGCTGGAGACGGCCCTCGACGAGTACGCACTGCGGCAACGGCGATTCGGTGCTCGCTAAGAACTCGAATCACAATGACGCTCGTCGGCCGGGGCGCGCTGCGCGAGTGCGAGGCGAGGACGCAGGGAGCGCCCATATGACACATATGGGCGCGACCGAGGACGACGCAGCGTGCCGCGCAGCGTGTTCCGGCGACACCCCGCTTCATTGTGATTCGAGTTCTAAGCCGGTGAGAAAGTTCAGCCCTCTATGAGCCCGTTCTGGTCGCGGATGGCGGTCGTCGCGATCCTGCTCCCTCTCGTCATCGGCGTCGTCTACCTCGGAGGCTGGTGGCTCTTCGGTCTGGCGGTTGCCGGAGGATTCATCGCGCTGCACGAGCTCTACGGGATCGCACGCCCGGCGCGCCCGCTACTGCTCGCGGGCTACATCGGGTTCGTGCTCGCACTCCTGGGCGAGGAGCTCGGCGGCGTCCCGTGGCTCCTCGGCGGCATCCTCAGCACGCTCCTGCTCTCGTTTCTCTTTTTCGGTCTCTCGCACGAGCGACCCTCGGCAACAGCTGCCTTCGGCGTG
>JACCVK010000021.1 GCA_013698195.1 Actinomycetota bacterium
GCGAGAGCCCTTCCTGAGGGTCGAGGACCTGCGCGTGAGGGATGAGCGCGGCATCGAGAAGGTTCGCGGCGTCTCGTTCGACGTGCGAGGGGGCGAGATCGTTGCCCTGGCGGGGGTCGACGGCAACGGGCAGACGGAGCTGATCGATGCCGTCACCGGGCTGCGTCGTCCGGAGCGTGGGCGGGTCACGGTCGAGGGCAAGGAGGTCACGACCGCGAGCGCCAGACGCCACTTCGAGATCGGCGTCGGCCACATTCCCGAGGATCGGCAGCGGCGCGGCCTCGTGCTCGACTTCTCGATCGCCGAGAACATCGCGCTCCACGAATTCCGCAAACCTCCGGACTCGCGCCTCGGCTGGTTGTTCCCGCGTCGGCTGATCGAGCGCGCGCGGCGTCTGATAAAGGAGTTCGACGTCCGCGGCGGCGGGCCTAAGACACCGGGCGGAGCGCTCTCCGGGGGCAATCAGCAGAAGGTGATCCTCGCCCGCGAGATCGATCGCGACCCCCGCGTCCTGGTTGCGGCGCAGCCGACCCGTGGACTCGACGTCGGCGCGATCGAGTTCGTCCATCGGCGTCTCGTGCAAGAGCGGGACGAGGGTCGCGCCGTGCTGCTCGTGTCACTCGAGCTCGAAGAGGTCCTCTCTCTCGCCGACAAGATCCTCGTCATGTACGAAGGCGAGCTCGTGGGCGAGTTCCCGCCGACGGCGACGGAAGAGGAGCTCGGCGTCGCGATGACGGGCGGCGGGCGCCGGGAGGCTGTGGCTTGAGCGTCGCCGGCTCTTGGCTCGCTCCCTCGGCGAGAGAGATATGGGAAACGATGTTTCCCCCACGAATTCACGTCTCTATGAGAGTGTGGGGAACTTCCCGGTTCCACACACCCCTCCACGCTCACGTCCCGGGGGCCGGTCCGTGAGCGTCACGGTCACGCAGCCGGGATCCGGTCCGTGAGCGTCACGGTCACGCAGCCGGGATCCCTGCCGCCGGAGGAGCCCGGCGCGGAGAGCGCACTCGGCCGCTACGTGCTCCTGCAGAAGGCCGGCGGCCTGATCGCGCCTCTGGTCACGGCCGTCGCTGCCTTCCTGATCGGCGGGATCGTCGTGTTCGCCACCACAAAGAGCATTCCCGACACGCTCACGACGTACAAGGCGATCTTCGAAGGCGCGGGGCTCAACTGGTTCCTTCCCTGGGAGACATGCAAGGATCCGTGTGGGCCTGCCATCAGACTCGAGCAGACGCTCCTCGTCTGGGTCCCGCTCGTGCTGACCGGAATCGCCGTCGGGTTCGCGTTCCGTTGCGGCCTCTTCAACATCGGCGGCCAAGGCCAGTATCTGGCAGGTGCGATCGCCGCAGTCATCATCGCCGCCGAGCTGCCCCTGCGCGTCGATCTCTCACCGGTGCCGCTCATCCTCCTCTCGGTTACGGGTGCGATGGCGGCGGGCGCCTTTCTCGCCGGTATCGCCGGGTTCCTGAAGGCAACGGTCGGAGCGCACGAGGTGATCACGACGATCATGCTCAACTGGATCGTCATTTGGGTCGGGACATATCTCTTCGGGTTCGAAGGGCCGCTCCAGAACGACGCGGCCAGGGAGATCCCCGTATCGAACACGATCGCCGCCGACGGGAAGATCACGCAGGCCGGCGTCTGGGGACATCCCGATCTGCAGGGACTTCCGTGGATCAGCCTCGGCGTCGCGTTCGCCTCGCTCGTCGTCTACTCACTCCTGCTGAACCGAACGACGCTCGGCTACGAGGTGCGCGCAGTCGGGCACAACCCCGAGGCGGCGCGGTACGGCGGGATCAGCGTCGCCCGCAACTACGTGCTCGCGATGGCAATCGCCGGAATGTTTGCCGGGCTCGCCGGTGCCCTCGACGTCCTGGGTTGGAAATTCCGCCTCGACACCACCGACTTCACGTCGACGATCGGCTTCATCGGCATCGCGGTGGCGCTACTCGGGCGGAACAAGGCAATCGGGATCGGGCTCGCCGCTCTCCTGTTCGCCGCTCTCCAGACGGGCACGTCCACGCGGAACCTCGATCCGGAGATATTCCCGCCCGACCTCGCGACTCCCCTCACCATCATCATCCAGGGGCTCATCGTCCTCTTCATCGGCGCCGACATCGTCGTCCTGCTCCTGCTTCGGCGGCTCAGAGGCAGGGGAGCGAGGAGCGCGGCATGAACGGACTCGTGGACCGGCTACCGCACGGATGGAGAGCAGTCGGCTGGGCGGGCGTGGTCGTCGGGATCGGCGCGGCGCTCGTCTCGTTGCCACCGATCGAGGCTCGCAGCCCGGTCTTTCCCGTGGTCATCGGCCTCTTCGCCCTCACCATCGGCATCGGCTCGTGGATCCGGGGTGAGCGCAGGATCGGCGCCTATGCCATCGCGGCCGGAATGTTCGGTCTCACGATCGGCTACCTCGCAACGCGCTCGAGCGAAGGAAACCTCGAAGCAGTCGTGATCTGGGGTGCGCTCCTTTCCGCGACGCTCGTCTCGGCGACGCCGCTCATCTTCGCGTCTCTCGGCGGCCTCTTCTCGGAGCGCTCCGGTGTCGTCAACATAGGGCTCGAGGGGATGATGCTTACGGGCGCGTTCTTCTCCATCTGGGGGGCGGACGTCACCGGCAGCTGGGTGCTGGGGATCGTCTTCGGGCTGCTCTCGGGTGGGGTCATGGGGCTCATCCACGCGTTCTTCTCGATCACCCTACGTGCCGACCAGATCGTGGGCGGCACCGCGATCAACTTCCTTGCGCTCGGGGTCACGGGGTACCTGTTCATACGCATCTACGGCGACCGGGGAACCCCGTCCGAGGGTCTCTCGACGATCCCCGACACGTCGCTCGACTTCCTCTACGACATCCCACCGGACCGGCTTGGAGGTTTCCTCGGCGATGCCTTCACGAATACGGACTACCTGATCTGGGCGGCGTTGGCCATGGTCGTCACCACGTGGATCGCCGTCTTCAAGACGCCTGCCGGGCTGCGGCTGCGGAGCGTCGGCGAGCACCCGCGGGCGGCCGACACGGTCGGTATCAACGTCTTTCTCACACGCTACGTCGCGGTCACGCTCTCGGGCGTGCTCGCAGGCGCCGGGGGTGTGTACCTGGCGCTCGGGTTCGTGAACTCGTTCGAGCCGAACATGACGGCTGGACGCGGGTTCATCGCCCTGGCGGCGCTCATTTTTGGGAGCTGGCGGCCGTTCGGTGCCCTCGTCGCGTGCATGCTCTTCGGGTTCTCGAGTGCGCTCGCCACGAGCCTGCAGGAGTACTCGCTCTCCGTGTCGACGCTGTTCGAAGCGCTCCCGTACGTCCTCACGCTCGTCGCCGTCGCGGGGGTCATCGGACGGTCGATCCCACCCGCCGCCGTTGGTCGCCCGTACGTCAAGCAGTAGATCGGGGAGCGGTGCGGGCTGGGGTTCGGCTGTCGCCGGAGCCCTGTCGGTTGCGACGCTGCCCGTAGCGATCTACTCGACGCGCTTCAGCGACGAGTACGAGCTGCTCCACTCGGCGTTCGCGATCCCGCTGGCAGCGCTGCTTGCCCTGGTAGCGCTAGGTCTCGCGAGCCGGGTACGGCGCCGAGATGCCCTGAGACTTGCGGCCGGCTCGGACGGGCCTGCTCGCGTGGGACGAGCGCTCGGCGTCGTCGGCCTCTGCCTGGTCGCAAGCGCTCTCGTCGCGCTCGGCGTGTACGGGCTGCTCGAGTACGTCGGGTCACGTGACTGACGGCTTCGGCCAAGTCTCTACACTTCGCCCTCGTGTTCGACATCGGATCAAGCCTCCGTGAGGCCCGCACGCGCCAGGACCTGGACTTCCCGGAGCTCGAGCAGCTCACGAAGATCCGGCCGAAGTACCTGCGCGCGCTAGAGGACGAGCAGTTCGAGGTGCTGCCGGCACCGACTTACGTGCGGGGCTTCCTTCGCTCCTACGCCGAGGCGCTCGGGCTCGACGGCCAGCCTTTCGTGGACGAATACAACTCCCGCTTCGCCGTCGGCGAGGAGGACATTCCCGTTCGTACGCGGCGGGCGCCACAACCGCGACGTGATCGTTCGCGTCGCGAGTCGCACATGGTCGCGCTCGCGCTTCTCGGCATCGCCATCGTTTTCGCGCTCGTCATCGCGGCGTGGCGTTTCGGTGGGCCGGAGCCCGAGCAAGTGCCCGGCCTGAACGTGCAGGGGCAGAACCCGACTGCGCCATCGGCGACTCGTGGCCGCGCGGTGCTCCTCGTGCGCGCGAGTGCGGGTGGCTCCTGGATGGAGGTTCGTGCCGGCTCCGCTTCGGGGCGGCTCCTCTATAGCGGCACGCTCGAGCAAGGCCAGAGCAAGCGCTTCGTGGCGCAGACGCTTCAACTCGCGCTCGCGAAGCCCGCGAACGTCCTCGTGCGGCTCAACGGCAAGAGTGCGAGCCTTCCGGACGGGACGGCGTTCGTCGTCACGTCGCGGCGCATCGTCCCCAGCACGTCTTGACGCGCCCCCGGGCGGCGATCGTCGTCACGGGTAGCGAGCTCGTGCGGGGCGAGCGCCAAGACCGCAACGGTCCGTTTCTCGCGGCGGAGATGCAGCGACTCGGGCTCGAGCCCGAGCGCATCACGATCGTCGGGGATCGTCCTCAGGATCTCGACCGAGCGCTCGGCGACGCTCTGGGCGCCGATCTCTGCCTCGTCTCCGGAGGGCTCGGCCCGACGCACGACGACAGGACGGTGGAGAGGGTCGCACATGCGGTCGGTGTGGAGC
>JACCVK010000042.1 GCA_013698195.1 Actinomycetota bacterium
CGGTGTAGGTCTTGCCGGCGCCGGTGGCCATCTGGATCAGGGCGCGGGGCCGGTTCTCCGCGAACGAACGCTCGAGGTTCCGGATTGCTGCCGCCTGCGCCGGCCACAGCCCGTCGTCGTTCAGCCCGGGCAGCTTGGTCAGCCGGTGGCGGAGAGTGGGCGCGAGCGGGTCCTCCTGAACGTCGCGGATCCACGCGGCGAGCGTCTCTGGTCGGTGGAAGGAGAAGACCTGCCGGCTGCGCGCCTCTGGGTCGAGCGTGTTCGTGAAGCGGGTCTCGACGCCGGTCGACTGGTAGGCGAACGGCAGCGCTCCTTCGAGCGCGCTCGTGACCCAGTCGGGCAGGCCGTCGAGGTACTTCGCCGATTGCCACTCGACGCCGGTGAGCGTCGCGCCCTCCGGCTTCGCCTCGATCACACCGACGGCTTCGCGATCGACGAAGAGAAGGTAGTCCGCGCGACCGTGCGGGGGCTCGAGGATGAACTCGCGAACCGCCACGCCTCGAGAGGCGGCGAGGTTCGCGTCGCGCGCGTCCTGGACAGCCCACCCGGCCGCTCCGAGCATCTCGTCGATCTCGACGCGGGCCTTGTCCTCAGCGGAGAGGTACGACTCCACGCGCTAACCCTAGGTCGATTCGCGCCGAAAGGCAGGCTTCGTCCTGGGGCGGCTCGCCGTACCGATCCTTCCTCGCTTTGTGATCGGAGCATTCACCGGACGACCTCGGCTGCTCTTATCATGGTCGGCGAAGCGAACATGCGACCGACCCTTCGGCCGAGGCAGACTCCTATGGTGACCACCGCGCGCACCGGGCTCCATCTCGACGCCTTCGGGATGTCGCCGAAGCACGCCTTACGCCGGCTCCTGACCGAATTCCGTAATCGAGGCTGGCGCGATCCTGGAGATGCCGCGCTGCTCGTGATCCTAAAGATTGAGCGACGGCCAGGAATTGGCGCGGATCGCGCCGCAGCTGCGGCACCGCGCGAGTTCTTCGACGTCAACAACATCCAGAAGAAGGACCTCGCCGACGCCCTCACGGCCATTGTCGCGCGCCGCTAATCCTGCGTCTCGACGCGCCCCTTTGGAGCTTTTCCAAGGCTTGTTTTCTCGGCTTGCAGCGCGAGGTGCACGGCACGCTCAGTCTTGCTGAGGAGCTTCCCGACCTCACGGGCCGAAAGACCAGTGTCCGTGAGAATCCGATCGAGCGAACGAGGCCGCTGTTGCCGCTGCGTCCCGTGTGCGCGCAGGTGTGAATCCGCCATCAGCGCAAGCACAGCAGTCAGCTTCGTCTCGATCGAGCGCAGGAGCGGGTCTTCAGCCACGTCGCGAACGCTAACCGCGGTTCCGGATGATCTGACGTCACTCCGCCTCGACGAGAACGAGTATGGAGGGATCCATGTTGCTTCGCGTGAAGAGCTGAGGCGTCCGTTCTTCGGGAATGCTCTCCAGCATGAGGGCTGCTTTCGCCTGCTCAAACCCGTTCTGCACTGATCGCCCGTAACCGAGCGCGGCGTAGAAGTTCGCCGCAAAGATCCGTGCAGCGTTGTCGCTAATCGAGTCGTTCATCCCGATCGCCGCCTCGATGTGCTTCACCGCCTCTTGCGCATGCGCCTCCGAGAAGCAGTTGTTGAACAGCACGAGCCGCACCTCGTCGGAGAAGGTGTGGATCATCCCTGCGAGCGCCTCCTTCGTCACGATCTTCGTGCCGCCGAAGTCATCCTGGAACGCCAGCGCCTCGGTCTGCGACCCATGGCCGCTGAAATGGATGATCTGAGGGCGCTCCTGATTCAACGCTTCGATGAGGTCCGCGGGGCGGACCGCCCACCTTGTGGCGAAGTCGATCACGTCGCGGTGGTCCGTTGCGCGCAGCCGCTGCTCGACTTCCCGCGCTTCTTCGTCGAGCCGCAGCTGGACCTGATCGCGCGGGTTCGCAGCGAAGAAGACGATCTTGAGGCGATTGGGCTCAACAGCGACCGCCGAGCTCTCGTCGATCTCGATCTCGCCGAGGACACGGCTAAGTTCATCCTTCACGTCATCACGCGTGGTCCCGTTGCGGTCTAGGAAACCTCGTGGCACGGCGTCGACGAGGCTCTGGTCGTAGCGGCGCCGCTCGGCAAGGCGCTCGACGACGGCGAGGGCGGCGTCTTCCTGGTCGCGCCACCCACGATCCCGCCACGCATTCAAGACGAGCCGGATCGTGGCCTTCTTCGAACGCTTCAAGTGCTCGTCTTCCCCGGCTTTGCTTTGTCGAGTCTGCGGTCGATCTTCAAGGTTTTCGCGAGTCGCGTCCGACGATAGATCTTGCCCGCCTTGGCTCGCCGAACGTGCTGGATCAAGCCGTAATCCTCCGCGAGCTTCTCGAACTTCAGCGACACCGCCGACTTCTTCGCGATTCCGCGCGTGTCCAGGTCAGCAGCGATCTCGCCCTGTGTCCGTTTGCCATCTACGAGCAGATAGACCTCGCGGAGCGCGCGATCCTTATCCATGTCCTGCAGGATCTCGTTGCGGAGCTCATGGCCACCGATGTGCACGAGCGCGCCGATCATCGCGCCCTGCTCCTCGACTTCGTCTCGGAGTTGCGCCACCTCGTTGAACAGCTCGTCCGACTCAGCCATCAGCGTCCTGCTTCTTCGAGCCGCCCTTGCGCGCGCGGCTCAAC